>JASBVM010000048.1 GCA_029961055.1 Bacillota bacterium | reverse complement strand
GGAGGGCCGCTGCGCTCCCCCGGGTGAGCGGTGCTTTTTCGACATGATGATGCCTGAGGCAAGATTTGGCCGCGCGAAGCTGCAGACGCGGCAGATGTCAGGACTTTCTGCACGATCGTTCCGAGGTTTCGGGAAGCACTCGGCAGGGGCCAGAAAGGTCATCCGAAGCCACGATGGCCCGCGGAGGGAACGGCATGCACTGCCGCCGCCGGGCCTCCCCGATGGGGCGATGCCCGGATGCGGATGCCTGCTGGATGCGGCTGCCTCTCTGGAATGCCGGTGGTGGTGGGCGAAGCAGGGTTCGAACCTGCGACCCCCCGCGTGTAAGGCGGGTGCTCTACCGCTGAGCTATTCGCCCCGGAAACGCCCGACAGCCGACGGCCGAGGAGCCGGCGAGCCGGGGGACCAGCGAAAGGAAGCACCCCGAGTCTACCACACCTGGGGGCACCGCCGCCTCCGTTCACCAGACCCGGACGATCCAGGTGCTGGGGTGTTTCTCGGCGTCCAAGGCGCCTACGACGAGCCGGTTCCGATCGAGCCAGACGGGAATCTGCGCCAGGTCCAGGCGGAGGGCCGGAGAGGGCGGAACGAAGACCTGCGCCGCGCCCCCCGCCGGATGGCGACCGCTCACGTCCAGGACCACCAGCGCGGTCCGGCCCCCGGGGGCTCCGGAGTACCCGATATAGGCCAGCCGCTTCCCTCCCGGCGCCCACGTCCCCCGCACCACCGGCTCGGGCGTGCCGGGACCGGTCAGGCGGCTGGGCTGCCTGCCCTCGCCGTCCGCCGCCCAGAGCTCCGGCCGGACCTGCCCGCCGGGTCCTAGCCGCCGGAAGAGGAGATGACGGCCGTCGGGGGAGACGGCCACCACCTGGACGCCGTGGAGGAGGACGCGGATCCGGCCCGATCCGGAGAGCGCCCGGAGCTCCCCCCGGCTCGAACCCACCAGCAGCTCGCCGCGGTCATTCCAGCCGGCCAGATAGAGGCTCTCGCGTCCCTCCGGCGCGAGGACGCGACGCTCGTGGCCGGTGCGGACGTCCACCGACCAGACGGTGTAGGCGGCGCCGCCCCGATCCCGGTTCGACAGGAAGTAAACCTGCCGCCCATCGGGGGACCAGATCGGTTCCGCCGCCCAGACGACGCCCGCCACAGCCTCGCCGCGGCGCCCGGGTCCGACCAGGAGGCGGGGTTCCAGCGCGTCGCGGCGCACCAGCCAGAGGCTGGTGTCGGGAGCGACCCGGACCGCCGCCTCCTCCCCGGGCGCCAGGAGCAGCGGGCTGCCCCCGGCTGCCTCGACACCGTCCCGGAGCGTCGGCGCCATGCCGGACGTGAGCAGGGCGCCGCCAGGCACCGCGTCGGAGGGGACCGGGCGGAGGAGCGGCGGAAGCGCACCGAAGGCCCAGCTCTGCAGGTGGAGAACGCCGTCGAGCGCCTGGCCGGCCGGGGTGGCGGCGCGAAGAAAGAGCCCGTCCGGAGGAGAGGGCAGCGCCTGGAACAGGCTGATGCTCCCCACCGGCTGCCAGCGGGCGCTGCCCCACCAGAGCCTGGGCAGGGCGAGCAGCGCCAGGGCCAGCAGGAGACGCCCCAGAAGCCTCCGGTGCCCCCGGGAAAGAGCGGTCGGCGCCCAGCCGCCCCCGGGTCGGCCGGCCAGAAGGATCGCCGCGCGCACGGCCTCCCCTCCTTCCTGCCTGGCACGGGTATGCCGGCGGGTGCGCTGTCTATGCCTCGGCGGCAGCACGGAAAGCGGAATGGGAGCAGGAGCCGGTCGCCGCAGCATCCAATTCAGTGAAAGCGGGCTTCTCTCTGTGAAGCCTGCCTGCTTTGTCGCCGGATCCCTGTGACAGCCCGAAAGGAGGAGGGAGCTCGTGGGCGAGAAGGTCACCGTCAGCGTGATCAAGGCGGACATCGGCGGCTTCGTGGGCCACGGGGCGGTCCACCCCGACACGCTGGAGTACGCCCGGGAGGCGCTGGCGGCGGAGAAGGGCCGCTTGCTGGTGGACTTCAGCGTCTCCTCGGTGGGGGACGACATCAACCTGGTTCTCACCCACCGGCGGGGCGTCAACGACCCGGCAGTCCACCAGCTGGCCTGGGAGACGTTCCGCGGCTGCACGGACGTGGCCAAGCGGCTGAAGCTCTACGGGGCCGGTCAGGACCTCCTGGCCGACGCCTTCTCGGGCAACATCCGGGGGCTGGGGCCCGGGATCGCGGAGATGGAGTTCGAGGAGCGACCCAGCGAGCCGCTGGTGATTTTCATGGCCGACAAGACCGAGCCGGGCGCCTGGAACCTCCCGCTCTACCGGATCTTCGCCGACCCCTTCAACACGCCGGGCCTGGTCATCGACCCGAAGATGCACAGCGGGTTCACCTTCGAGGTCCACGATCTCCGGGAGGACAAGGTGATCCGCCTCGATTGCCCCGAGGAGAGCTACGACCTGCTGGCCTTCATCGGGACGCCCGGCCGCTTCGTGATCAGCGCCGTCTACTCCCGCGGGCTGGGAGAGGTGGCCGCGGTGGCCACCACCCAACGGCTCAACCTGATCGCGGGGCGATACGTGGGCAAGGATGACCCCTCCATGATCGTCCGCTGCCAGAGCGGGCTGCCCGCCGTGGGCGAGGTGCTGGAGGCCTTCAGCACACCCCACCTGGTGGGCGGTTGGATGCGCGGCTCCTTTGTCGGTCCCCTGATGCCGTGCGCCGTCGACCAGGCCCACCCCACCCGCTACGACGGGCCGCCCCGGGTGATCGCCCTGGGTTACCAGCTGGCGGAGGGCGAGCTGATCGGCCCGCGGGACATGTTCGCAGACGTCGCCTTCGACGAGGCGCGCCGACTGGCCAACGAGATCGCCGGCTACATCCGGCGGCAGGGCCCCTTCGAACCCCACCGGTTGCCGGCCGAGGACATGGAGTACACCACCATGCCGCAGGTCATGGACCGGCTGGCGGAGCGCTTCGTGCCGGCGGAGCGGCCGGCGACCCAGGCCCGGGAGGCGGATCTGTAGCGCCCCCGCCAGCGGCCGGCGGATCGCCGGCCGCGACGCCCGCTGCAAGGAGCGAAGCAGGACGGCGAACCCCGCCGACACCCGGCGGGGTTCGCGTTCGCTTCGCATCGCCCGCCGGCCCCGCCGGCACGGGAAGACGCGGCTAGTCGAGCGGGATCCGCTCGCGCAGGAAGGCGTGCCGCCGTTCCACCCAGCTCTGGAGTTCCCCTTCCAGCTGCTCCAGCCGGTGCTGGGCGTTCTCCCGGGCATTCCGGCAGAACTGGATCTCCTGTTCCACGCTGCGAAGCGTGGATCGCTGCCCGTCGCCGCCCAGCAGCTCCGCCAGCGCCAACAGGTTGAGCTGGGCCGCGCGGGCCGCTTTCTCCGCCCCGTCCTGGAGCGTCCGCAACGCACGCTGAATCCGCTCCCGCTCCGCCGAGCGCTGGCTGGCGTCCATCGAACGGTAGGCGATCTCCCACTCCAGCACCTCGGCGCTCCGCCTCCCGGAGTCCTCGGCGGCCACCCAGGCCTCGACCTGGTCGCGGAGCATCTGCTCCCGCACGGCCGACTGCGCCTCCTCGTCGCGCAGCCGCTGCCGCCGCCGCTGCAGCTCGGCCAGCTGCCAGGTGAGCCGGTCGACCTCCTCCTCGAGCCGGTCGATCTCCCGTTGGAGGCGGCGGATGTGGCGGTCGAAACTGCCTTGTTTACGATGGCGCCAGATCTCGACCGTGACGTAGGCGATCAGAATGTAGGCCGGCCCTCCCACCGCGACGGTCAGGGCCAGCGGTTGCCAGGCCGGGGCGTGAGGAAGAAGGCGCCAGGCCAGCAGCGCGGCGCCCCCCGCCACCGCGAGGCCCTCCACCGCCAGGGTCCGCCGGCTGGACGGGGTGTGCTGGAAGCGGTTCTTCACGTGGTCGGCCAGCAGCAGGAGGATGAGGATCACCGCGGTGAACATGACGAACAGCCACGGCATGCGGCCACCTCCCTGCTGGCTGCAATTATAGGGCAGTCACATCGACCGACGGTCCCCGGACCCCTGGAAGCCGCCCCACGGAACCCCAGCGACCTGGTGAATGGAGGAGCGAGGCTCCTCCACAGACTAGGTCCCCGGGAGGCTGGCGGAGCATGGATCCCATCGAGCGCGGTCGGTCCTCTTCTTCTTCGCCTTCTCCGTCGCATTCGTCGCATCAGGAAGCCGCCGCCGGGCGACCTCCCTACACCCCCCTCAGCGAGCGGCGGGGTTTCCGGCTAAGGCTGGGCGACATGGAGCTGGGCCGGATCCTCGAGCGCGAAGCCGGCCCCGCGGGGGAGGGCCGGCCGCCCGTCCGTCCCGGCGAGGACAGCCTCGCCGGGAACCGCGCCGGGCTGCCCCGAGGCCCCCGCCAGGAGCGGGCGGAAGAGCCCGACCAGATGGAGTGAGCCCGTGACCAGGATGCGGTCGCCCGGCGCGGCCCAGGCCCGGATCTGGGCCAGGGCTTCCTCGGCCGAGGCGGCCGCGCCCAGCGGGGTCCGGCCGCCCGCGTCGTGCCAGAGGCGCAGGAGGCGCTCCGGCGGGTGGAAGGTGAAGCCCGCCTGCCGGCCTCCCAGGGCGAGGAGTCGTCCGCCGGCCGGTGCCAGCGCGCGCACCACCCCGGCCGCATCCTTGTCGCTGCCGATGGCCAGCACCGTCGCCCGCACGCCGCCGCTCCCCCGCAGCCAGCGGCCCAGCGCACCGGCCGCGTGCGGGTTGTGCGCCCCGTCCAGCACCCAGAGCCGGCCTCCTTCCACGAAGGGTTCCAGCCTGCCGGGCCAGGCGACCCGGCAGAGGCCCGCCCGGACCGCCTCGGGATCGACCGCCACGCCCACCCCCGCCAGCGCCTCGGCCAGGGCGACCGCGACGGCTGCGTTCCCGGCCTGGTGCGCCCCCGCCAGCGGGACCTGCAAGCCCTTCAGCGACCAGCGCGGCCCCCGGTAGTCGAAGAGCACTCCGCCCAGGCCGTCCCCGGGTGCGAAGCGGTCCAGGAGACGGCGGAGCTTCACCCGGAAGTCGCGGTTGCCCAGGCGGAGGCGGCCGCCTGCGGCGGCCACCGCCGCCTCCAGCGCCGACCGCACCGGTGGGCGTTGCGGCGCGCTGACCGCCTCCGCCCCCCGTTTGGCGATGCCGGCCTTGTCGCGGCCGATGGCGGCGAGGGTGCGGCCGAGGATGCGCGTGTGGTCGAGGCCGACCGGTGTCCAGGCCACCGCCCGCGGAGCCTCCACGGCGTTGGTCGGATCGAAGCGCCCGCCCAGTCCGGTCTCCTGGACCAGCCACTCCGCGCCCGCCGAAGCCGCGAGCCACCAGGCGGCCGCCGTCAGCAGCTCGGACTGGAGGAGCTCCCGCTCCCCCGTCCGCCGGCTGCGGCGGTCGGCCCGCTCCACCACCTCCAGCGCCGCCCAGAGCGTCCCGCTCCCCACCGGGCGGCCTCCGACGCGGATCCGCTCCTCCCAGCCGACCAGGTGGGGCGAGGTGAAGAGGGCCACCCGGTGGCCGGCGGCAGCCAGGATGGAGGCCACCATGGCGGAGACGGAGCCCTTCCCGTTCGTCCCGGCCAGGTGGACCACCGAGAGCCGGCGCTCGGGGTGGCCCAGCGCCTCGGCCAGCCTCCGCATCCGCTCCAGCCCGGGCGGGCTGGCGAAGCGCGGGGCGGCTGCCAGCCGGGCGGCCACCCGGGCGGCCGCCCCCCCTTCGACCCCTTCGCCCTCACCCAAGCCGGCCGTACGCCTCCAGAAGCTGCCCGATCACGGCGCGGTTGAGGCGCGCGCCCAGCGGGTGGCGGGAGCGGTAGGCGTCCAGCGCCCGGAGGTCGAGCACGGCCGCGGCCACTCCTTCCTGGTAGGGATCCTCCAGCCGGTCGAGCACGCCATCGCCCCCCGGCGACAGCTCCAGGGGCGCGAAGATGCCGCTCCGCCCGCTCAGCTCCACCCCCAGGAAGCTTCCCACCATGGAGGCCTGTACCCCGTACACCTGACTCTCCTGCACCCGCGGCCAGATCCCGCGGGCGGAGGTCCACTCGTTGTACGGGTGCTCCGGGTTGGCGCTGGGGATGACCACCACGTCGGCCCCGAGGCCGCGGGCGATGCGGAAGGTCTCGAAGTAGGTGGCGTCCATGCAGACCGGCTGGGCGAGCCGTCCCCAGGGCAGCTCCCAGACCTGGAGCTCCCGGCCGGGGACGAGGCCCCAGGCGGCCTCGAGGGGAAGCAGGTGCGCCTTCGCCTGTCGGCCGACCAGGCGGCCGTCGGGGGCGAAGAGGTGGGCCACATTATAGACGCAGCCGTCCCCGCCTGGCAGGTTGGCGCTCCCGGCCGCCACCCAGGCGCCCGTCTCCCGGGCCAGCGCAGCGAAGACGCGGGTGTACAGCTCCTCCGCCGCCGGGCCGACCGCGGCGAAGACGTCGGCCACCCGCGGCGCCTCCTCCGCGGGGATCTCGCCGCGCAGGGCCCGCTCCGCCCGGACGGCCAGCGCGTCGATGTCGGGAAGGAGTCCGACCAGACCCGTGGCCACGTCCTCGGGGAAGGCGATCAGCGCCGGTCCTGCCGCGAGGCCGGCCACCCTGGCGGGCGGCTCCAGACCGGCCAGGCGGCGGGCGGCGCGCAGGCCCAGGTCGCGCACCTGCCGCGCCCAGTCCGCGGCGCGCCGGTGAAGCCGGAGCTCCATCTGCACCGCCGCCACCCGCACAAGCCCTCGCGACGCCCGCCCCTCGGGGCGGGGGGCTGCCTCCGGCTCGCCGGCCGCGGCGCCGGCGGTGAAGCCGGCGAAGCCGGCCTCGCCCAGGGCCGCCTCCGCCACGCCCGGCGCCAAGCGGAAGAGCGGCGCCCCCCCGGAGACCGGAAGCAGCTCGCTCCCGGGGGACCCCCTTCCTTCCTCGCCATGACTCACCGACGTTCGCCTCCCGTCAGCCGTTCGTAGGCCTCCGCCAGGCGCGCCCGGTAGAGCGCAGGGTTGAGGAAGCGCTCGAGCGGATAGGCGTTCCGGATCGACGCCAGCTGGCCGGGATCGAGCCAGGCCGCCGCCGGCCGCTCGGGGTCCGGGCTCCAGTCGAGCCAGCCGCGGCCCCCGGGGGTGATCTCGCAGGGCGCCCAGACCGCCGGCCGGCCGTCGGAGGAGCGCCCCGCCAGCTGGCCGCAGAGCGGGCTCTCCACGGCGAAGACCTGGTTCTGCTGGACTTCCTGCCAACCGCCGGCCACTTGCGCCCAGCCCGCGGCACCGCCCGGAAGCGGCGCCGCCGCCGTCCCCGGGGCCCCCGCCCCGTCCGCCCCCGCGGGCCGCCCGGGCGGGTAGAGGCTCGCCACCGCCAGCAGGCGCGCCCCGCGCAGCGCGGCCAGGCGCGCCACCTCCGGCCAGAGGATGTCCTCCCCCACCACCAGCGCCGCCGGCCAACCCGCCAGGTCGAAGAGCGCCAGTTCCCCGCCCGGCGCCCAGCCCTCGGGCGGGAAGAGCTCGTCCTGCACGGCCACCGGTCCTCCCTCCGGCCCGAAGCAGGCGGCCGAGAGGAGCCGGCGGCCGGCCTCCCGCCGCGCCCCGGCCACCACCACCCACAGCCCGCGGCCGCGCGCCACCGCTTCCGCCTCGCGCAGCAGCCCGCTCCAGTCGCGGGGCGAGGGGGCGGCCACCACCAGCGCCCCCGCCTCCAGGCCGGCGGGCAGCCGGCGGAGATCGGGGACCGCCACCCCGTAGAGCCGATCCAACGCCTCACCTTCTCCTCGAGCTCGCCGTCGGCCGGAAGGGGGTCCCGGGTCGACGCCTGCGACCCTCAGGAAGCCGGACCGCCCACCGGCCCCGCCTCCCAGGATAACCGCTCCACGGCGCGGGCCAGCCACGCCGCCAGGTCGGCGGCGTCACAGGCGTGGCCGGTGCGGACGTCGCCCACCGCCCTGGGCAGGACCAGGCGGAGCCGGCCGCTCCGCCGCTTCTTGTCCACCGCCAGCGCCTCGCCCAGCGCCGCCTCGCCGAGCCGCCCGGGCGGGGCGCCCAGCCCGTAGGCGTCCAGGAGCGCCTCGATCCGCGCCCGTTCCGTCTCCGGCAGGAGCCCTTCCTCCGCCGCCCGCCGCGCGGCCAGGCGGAGGCCCACGCCCACCGCGGCGCCGTGGCGGAGCCGGTAGCCGCTGGCCGCCTCCAGGGCGTGGGCGAAGGTGTGCCCCAGGTTGAGCACCTCCCGCGGGCCGGCCTCGCGCTCGTCGGCGGCCACCACCTCCGCCTTGACCGCCGCCGCGCGCGCGACCAGGGTCTGGAGCGCCTCGGGCCGCCGCGCCAGGATCGCCGGGCGCTCCCGTTCAAGCCAGCCGAAGAGGGGCTCGCCGGCGATGATCGCCGCCTTCACCACCTCCCCCATCCCCTCGAGGAAGAGCTCACCCGGCAGCGCCATCAGCCAGCGCAGATCGACCGCCACCCGCCGGGGCGGGTAGAAGGCGCCCACCAGGTTCTTCCCCTCTTCCAGGTCGACGCCGGTCTTGCCGCCGATGGCTGCGTCCACCTGGGCGAGCAGCGTGGTCGGCACCGCCACCCAGGGCAGCCCGCGCAGGAAGGTGGCGGCGACGAAGCCGCCCAGGTCGGTGGTGACGCCGCCGCCGACGGCCAGGAGCCAGGTGGAGCGGTCGGCGCCGAGGCGGAGAAGGTCGTGGTAGAGGCGCTCCACCGTCGGGAGGCGCTTCGCCTCCTCGCCGCCCGGATAGAGGAGGAGCTCCGCCCGCAGGCCGCGCCGGCGGCAGGCTTCCTCCACCTCGACGCCGGCCAGGGCTGCGGTGAGCGGCTCGGCCAGGATCACCGCCCGGCGGGCGCCCTGCTGCGCCAGCCAGCCTGCCAGCCGCTCGGGCGCGGCCAGGCTCATCTCCACCTCGTAGCGGTCGCCCACCGGCAGAAGGCGCGGTTCGAGGGGCGGGCAGTCCTCGCCCAGGGCGGCGGCCGCGCGGACCCGTTCCGCCACCTCCCCGGGCGGTCCGCCCGCCTCCACCCGGATCGCGCGCCGGTAGACCGGGGAGCGCTCCTGCAGCTGGCGGCGGAGGAGCTCCAGCGGCCTTCCCCCCCGGAAGAGCGGCCGCGCCCGCGCCTCCTCTCCCTCGAGCCGCGCGGCCAGCCTTTCGGGCGGCGCGTCCAGCCAGACCACCCTTCCCCAGGCGAGGAGCCGCTCCATCGCGCCGGGCAGGAGGGGCGTCCCGCCGCCCGTGGCGAGCACCACCGCCTCCAGCGTCAGCGCCCGCTCCAGCGCGCCCGCCTCGCGGCGGCGGAAGCCTTCCTCGCCCTCCGCCGACCAGATGGCGGCCACGGGGGCGCCTGCCTCCAGCTCCACCAGCCGGTCCAGATCCAGGAAGGGGACTCCCAGCCTGCGCGCGAGGAGGCGGCCCACCGTCCCCTTCCCGCTCCCGCTCAGCCCGACCAGCGCCAGGCGCGGGGCCGGCGACCGGCCCGCCGCGGTCACGCCCACGGCCAGCCCGCCTCCCAGGCGCGGCGCCGCTCCTCCAGGCGTCCGCGGACCTCCTCCAGGCTGTCGCCGCCGAACTTCTCCAGCAGCGCTTCGGCCAGGACCAGGGCCAGCATCGCCTCGGCCACCACGCCCGCCGCCGGCACCACGCAGACGTCCGACCTCTCGAAGGTCGCGTCGCCGGGGCGGCCGCTGGGCATGTGGACCGACGGCAGCGCCTTCCGCAGCGTGGCCAGCGGCTTCATCACGCCGCTGACCACCACCGGCTCCCCGTTGGTCACCCCGCCCTCGATCCCCCCCGCCCGGTCGCTGGAGCGGTGGAAGCGACCGGGCCGCGGGCCGCGGGGGTCGGGCTCGAGCGGGTCGTGGACGAGCGAGCCCGGCAGCTCCGCCATGCTCTCGCCCGCTCCCACGGCCACCGCCTTCACCCCCGGGATGGAGAGGATCGCCTGCGCCAGGCGCCCGTCCAGGCGCCGGTCCCACTGGACGTAGCTGCCCAGGCCCGGGGGGACGCCCAGGGCGAAGGCGACGAAGCGGCCTCCCAGCGTGTCGCCCGCCCGCAGCGCCTCGTCGATGGCGGCCATCATGGCCGCCCCCGCGGCGCCGTCCGGGCAGCGGACGGGCGAGCCCTCGGCCGCCTCCGCCCAGCGGCGCCACGGATCCGGATCGGCGGGGAAGGCGGGCTCTCGCTCCCAGGCGGCGGGACCGATCCGCTCCACGAAGCTGCCCACCTCGATCCCCAGCTCTTCCAGCAAGGCGCGGGCGACCGCGCCGGCGGCGGTCCGCGCCGCCGTCTCCCGGGCGCTCGCCCGTTCCAGGACGTCCCGCATGTCGCGGTGGCCGTACTTGAGCGCCCCGGCCAGGTCGGCGTGGCCCGGCCGCGGCCGCTCCACCGGCGCCGCTCGCCGCTCGGCGGCGGTGAGGGGGGCGGAACCGGTGACCTCGCCGGCCCCGGTGGCGGGAGCCGCTCCGGCGGGGTCCATCACCGCCTCCCAGGTCGGCCAGTCCCGGTTCTCGATCCAGAGGACGACAGGGGCTCCCGTGCTCCGGCCGTGCCGGACGCCGCCCAGGAAGCGGGCCTGGTCCCGCTCGATGCGCATCCGCCCGCCCCGTCCGTAGCCGCGCTGGCGGCGCGCCATCTCCGCCGCAAGCCGTTCCGCGGCCAGCGGCACGCCTGCCGGCAGCCCGTCCACCACCACCGTCAGCCCCGGACCGTGGGACTCGCCCCCGGTCAGCCAGCGGAACAAGCCAGCACCTCCTCCAGGGCCGCCCGCATCGCGCGGAGGGGGGCCGGTCGCCCGGTCCAGTAAGTGAAGGAGGCCGCACCCTGCCGGAGGAGGAGCTCCAGCCCGTCGACGCTGCGGAAGCCCCGCTCCGCGGCGGCCGCCAGGAGCGGCGTCCGCAGCGGCCGGTAGACCATCTCCAGCACCCAACCCCCGGGCGCGAGGACTTCCAGCCAGCGTTCCGGGGGGAAGGGGTGGAGGGCCCCGCTTCCTTCCATGCCCAGCGGGGTCGCCTGGACCAGGAGCGTGGCCGCCGGCCGGCCCCGGCCCTGCAGATTCTCCGCGGCGCCCCCCGTCGGCCAGTCGGCCACCTCCCAGCCCGTGCCCGGGTAGAAGGCGGCCAGCCGCGCCGCCAACCGCTCTCCCCTCGCCCGGTTGCGGGCGAGGAAGACGACCCGGGGGGCGCCCAGCTCACCCAGCGCGAGCGCCGCCCCCGCCGCCGCCCCGCCGGCCCCCAGGATCAGGGAGGGACCCGGCGGCCAGCCCGCCTCCCGGAGCGCCCCCGCCACCGCCTCCACGTCGGTGTTCTCCGCCTCCCAGCCGCCCTCGCGCCGGCGCCGAAGCGTATTGGCCGCCCCCGCCCGGCGCGCCCGGCGCGAGGCGGCCGCGGCCAGCGTCAGCGCCTCTTCCTTCAGCGGCATGGTCACGTTCAGCCCGAGGAAGCCCTCCCGTTCCAGCTCGGCCGCCCGTTCGGCCAGCCTCCCCCGCTCCACCCGCAGGGCGGTGTAGCTGCCGGCCAGGCCCGCCGCGGCCAGCGCGGCCCGCTGCAGGACGGGCGAGAGGCTGTGCGCCACCGGGTCGCCCACCACGGCCAGGCGGATCACGCCGGCCTCACCTCGCGGAAGAAGCCGGGGTAGGAGATGGCCACGCTCTCCGCCCCCTCCAGCTCCACCGCCTCGCCCGGCCGGAGGAGCGCCCAGGCCGCCACCGCCAGCGCCATGGCCACGCGGTGGTCGCCCAGGCTGGAGACGCGCGCCGAGCGGGCGCGCCCCGGACCGCGCACACGCCAGCCGTCGCCTTCCTCCGTGACGGGAAGGCCCATGGCCGCCAGCCCCTCGGCCATGGCGCGCACGCGGTCGCTCTCCTTGACGCGCAGCTCCCCCAGCCCCCGGAAGTGGCTCTCGCCGTCGGCCGCGCAGGCGGCCACGGCCAGGAGGGGCAGCTCGTCCACCGCCGCCGGAACCTCGTCCTCGTCCACGCGGACGGCGCGGAGCGGGGAGGAGCGGAGCCGGATCCGTCCCACCGGCTCGCCGGCCTCCTGGCGCTCGGGCAGGAACTCCACGTCGGCGCCCATCCGCTGGAGAAGCCGGTATCCGCCCAGGCGGAGCGGGTTGAGGAGCACCCCTTCCACCTCCAGCTCGGAGCCCGGCGTCAGGACGGCCAGAACCGCCCAGGGGAAGGCGCTGGAAGGATCCCCCGCCACCTCCAGCCGGAAGGGCGGAGGGGTGGCGGGACCCGCCAGGCGGACGAGCCGCCCCTCGGTCGCCACCGGCAGGCCGAGCCAGGCGAGGAGCCGCTCGGTGTGGTCCCGGCTGGGCGCCGGCTCCTCCACCGCCGTCTCGCCCCCGGCGCGCAGGCCGGCCAGGAGGATCGCCGACTTGACCTGGGCGCTGGCCACCGGGCTGCGCCAGCGGAGCGGGCGGAGCTCGCCGCCGCGCACCGCCAGGGGGGCGTAGCGGCCCGCCCCGCGCCCGTCGACCCGCGCGCCCATGGCGCGGAGCGGCTCCGCCACCCGGTCCATCGGCCGGCGCCGGAGCGAGCCGTCGCCGCTCAGGAGCGTCAGGAAGGGCCGTGTCGCGGCGAGGCCGCTGAGGAGCCGGAGGGTGGTGCCGGAGTTGCCGCAGTCGATCACGTCCTCCGCTTCGTGCCAGCCGTCGAGCCCCGGGCTCTCCACCTCCCAGGCGCCGTCGCGCTCCTCGAAACGGGGACCGAAGCACGCCAGGGCGCGCAGCGTGCTCCTGACGTCGGCGCCCGGGCCGAGCCCCGCGATGCGCGAGCGCCCCTTGGCCGCAGCCGCCAGGAGGAGCGCCCGGTGCGAGACCGACTTGTCCCCGGGCGGCCGGAGCACAGCCCGCAGCGGCCGGTCGAGCGGCTCCACCCTCAGCGCAGCTCACCCCCCGCGGAGACCGGCGACTCCCTTTCGCCGCCCCCCGCCTCCAGCAGTACCGCCCGCGCCTCCCGGGCCCGCGCCAGGAGCGCGCTCATCTCCTCCGCCCGGTCCTGGCGGAGCGCCTCTTCGAGCCGGTCCAGCGCCGCGTGGAAACGGTCCAGGGCGTGGAGCAGCTGGTCCCGGTTGGAAAGGCACATGCCGGCGCCCACCCCGGGATCCATCCCCACCACCCGGGTGGTGTCGCGGAAGCCGCCCGCCACCGCCTGGCGGATCTCCGCGGGATCCTCCTCGGCCGCGACCTCGGCCAGCGCCGCCGCGACCAGATAAGGAAGGTGGCTCGTCCGGGCGACCCAGCGGTCGTGTTCCTCCGCGGAGATGCGCCGCGGCCGCGCTCCCAGCCGCTCCACCAGCGCCGCCACCCGCCGCCAGGCGCTCTCGCCCTCGGCCTCGGCCCCGCCCCCTGCCTGCAACCCCGGCGGCGGGCAGAGGAACCAGACGGCGTCGCGGAAGAGGCCGGCCTCGGCGTAACGCCCGCCGGAATGCTCGCTCCCGGCCATCGGGTGGCCGGGCACGTACCGGCCCGGCGGGAGCAAGGGAGCCAGCGCCGCCGCCACGCGCGCCTTGGCGCCGGCCACGTCGGTGACCACCGCGTCGGGCGCCAGCCACGGCGCCGCCCGGGCCGCCAGCTCCGGCAGGGCGCCCGCCGGGGCGGCGAGGAGGACCATGGAAGCCTCGCCCAGCCAGGGGCCCGGCTCCGGGTGGCTCTCGTCCACCGCGCCCCCCTCCACGGCGAGACGGCGCGCCTCCGGGTCGGGGTCGTAGCCGAGTCGCCGCGTCAGGCCGGCGAGGCCGCGGCCGATGGAGCCTCCGATCAGGCCGAGGCCGAGGATGGCCACCGCCCGCTCGCGCACGGCGGCCGCCTCCTAGCGGCCGGCGGCTGCGGCAGGCCGCCGCTCGAGGGCCTGCTCCGGCCGGAGGATCCAGCGGCCGACCGCCCGCGCCACGCCGTCGGCCTGGGCCACCAGCCGCGCCAGCCGGTCGGGGCGCAGCGACTGGCGTCCGTCGGAGAGCGCCTGGGAGGGGTCGGGGTGGACCTCGATGAGGAGGCCGTCGGCACCCGCCGCCACGGCCGCCAGCGCCATGGGGGTCACCAGCTCCCAGAGGCCGGTGGCGTGGCTGGGGTCGACCACCACCGGCAGGTGGCTCCGTTGCTTGACCAGGGGGACCGCGCTGAGATCCAGCGTGTTCCGGGTCGCGTGCTCGAAGGTGCGGATGCCCCGCTCGCAGAGGATGACGTCGGGGTTGCCGTGGGCGAGGACGTACTCGGCGGCCAGGAGCCACTCCTCGGTGGTGGCGGCCATGCCCCGCTTGAGCAGGACCGGCTTGCCCGCGTGGCCCAGCTCCTTGAGGAGGGAGAAGTTCTGCATGTTCCGGGTGCCCACCTGGAGGACGTCCGCGTACTCCGCCACCAGCTCCACTTCCTGGGGCGCCATCACCTCGGTCACCACCGGCAGGCCCGTCTGGCGACGCGCCTCGGCCAGGAGCCGGAGCCCCTCGACCCCCAGGCCCTGGAAACTGTAGGGCGAGGTCCGCGGCTTGAACGCGCCGCCCCGAAGGAGCGTCGCGCCCGCCTCGCGGACGCGCTCGGCCGCCTCCAGAAGCTGCTCGCGGCTCTCTACGCTGCAGGGGCCGGCCATCACCGCGATCCCGGGCCCGCCGATCTCCACCGGCCCCGCCCAGACCCGCGTCCCCTCGGGACGGAAGGCGCGGCTCGCCAGCTTGTACGGGTGCTCCAGCCGGACCACCTGCTCCACCCCCGGCAGGCGCAGGAAGAGCTCCTCCGAAAGACGGCTGACGTCCCCGACGACACCCACCACCGAGCGGTGCTCGCCGTCTGAGCGGTGGGCCTGCAGGCCCAGCTCCTCCACCGCCCGGACCACCCGCTCCACGGCTGCAGCCTCCGCGCCCTCACGCATCACGATGACCAAGGTGAACCCGCCTCCCCCTCCCCGTCGCCGGCCAAGTCGGGGCGCAAGCCCGCCGCGCCGCGCAGGTAGACGTGTCGAATCTCCTCCGGCCGCTTCCGGGTGTTCCAGAGCGCCAGCGCCCGGATGCAGAGGGGCGGGGAGCCCGGTCCCGGCGCCTGTGCCAGATCCAGCAGGGGCACGTGGATCCAGCCCAGCTCGCGCGCCGCCTTGGACGGGTAGAGCGCCGTCAGATCCGGCGTAAGGGTGAAGAAAAGGGCGGCCAGCTCCTCCGGCCGGAACCCGTTCCGCCGGCTCAGCTCGCGCAAGAGCTCCTGGGTCGCCTCGCGGATGGCCGCCGGCGTGTCGCTCTCCGCGGTGGTCGCCCCGCGCACGCCGCGGGTCACGGCCTGCGCAGCCGCAACGAAGAGGCGTCCGTCACCCGCCTGGGGGGAAGTCCGTCTTTCCGTCTTGCCCACGGGAACCTCCCACAGCCCCTACCGTCTTTCCGTGCTCCGCTCCGTCCGCCCGGGGCGGCCGGATTTGCGCTGCACTTTACCACAGGAGGCTCGGTACGGCAAGAAGCCGCAGGCTCTTCGGCGGGATGGCAGGAGGTCGATGGACACGGTGGAAACCCTCTCCGACCCAGGGGGTGCACGGCGTGCGGAGCCGGCAGACCAGCCAGACCACCTCTCTCGCCCGGCTCGCCGTCTGGGCGGCCAGCCTGGCCATCCTCGTCACCCTCGTCCCGCAGGCTCGCAGCCTGGAATTCCTCCTCCTCGGGCTCTTCGCCCTCCTCTACGCGACGGCCATCCTGCTCTCCGTCCGCTTCCTGCGGCGTGTGCACCTCCCCGCCTGGCTGCTGGCCTCGGCGGTGCTCGACTTCGGCACCCTTGCCGCCGCCCAGGCGCTCCTGCCGCTCCCGTACGCCCAGTCGCTCTACCTCTTCGCCTTCCTCTTCTACGCCATGGCGCTGGACCGGCGACGGGCGGTCGCCCTGGGCGTCCTGCCCGCCGCGCTGGTGGTGCTGATCGACGGGCTGGCCCGGCGGCCGTACCTTCTGCCGCTGGACGGCGCCCTGGCGGTCGTCCTGCTCGTGACCGGCTGGGCGCTGGGAACGCTGGCGGACGAGCGGAGGCGGTTCCAGAACGCGTTGGCCGCCTCGGCCATGACCGACGAGCTGACCGGCCTCGCCAACCGGCGTCACTTCTTCCAGCAGCTCCGCCAGGAGCTGGAACGGAGCGCCCGCAGCGGCCGGCCGACCTCCCTGGTCCTCTTCGACGCCGATGGTTTCAAGCTGGTCAACGACAGGGTGGGCCACCCCGTGGGCGACCGCGTCCTGGCCGCGGCGGCCCGGGCCATGGCCGAGGCCGTCCGCCTCTCCGACCTGCCCGCCCGCTACGGCGGCGACGAGTTCATCCTGCTCCTGCCGGAGACGGAGGAGCGGACCGCCCGCGCGGTGGCCGAGCGCGTCGCCCAGCGGATGACCCAGGCGGCCAACGCCGAGGTGGCCCTCTTCACCCAGGCCGAGAGAGGTCGCCAACTGGAGGCCGGTGGCGCCGGCCCCCTGGAGGGGGCGGCCAGCCCGGTGCCTCGCCTCGGCTTCACCTTCGGGGTGGCGGAGAGCCGCGACGCGGGGAGCGCCGAGGAGCTCCTGGCGCTGGTGGACGAGAGGCTCTACGGGAGGAAGCCGCAACCCGGCCGGCGGGGCGACCGCTGACCGGCGGCAGAAGTGCCGGGCGGCACGGTCCGGCGCCCCATCGGTTACTCCGGCACGGCCCGGTGCGCGAGGCCGATGGCCACGTCGTCGAGATAGACCAGGCCGACCCCGGCGAAAACCGCCACGGCCAGGTGGCCTCCGCCCCGGGCGATGCCCAGCTTGCCGCCGATGTTGAACCCGAGGGCGCGCTGGCCCACGATGCCCAGCGCCTCGCGCGCCGCTCCGGCGACGGCGCCCTCGTGGGCGTGGATGGGCCGGACCACCCCTTCCCGCCGGGCGGCGACGATGGCCCGCTCCACCATCTTGGCCAGGCTCGTGACGAAGTCGCCGCCCAGGTCGACCGCCGCGGCGGCGATCCCCTCCGCGCGCAGCTCCTCCTTGAGCCGTCCCTCTTCCTCGCGCGTCCGCGAGATGGCCATGCGGACCGCGGCCCGCCCGACGCTCAGGTTGTCCGGCACGCGCCCCCACCCCCGGCTCGGCCCCCGATCCGCGCGGCCTCAGACGTTGAAGCGGATGTTGAGGATGTCGCCATCCCGGACCACATACTCCTTCCCCTCGAGCCGGAGGAGCCCCGCCTCGCGCACCGCCTTCATCGAGCCGAGGCGGGCCAGGTCGTCGAAGGCGACGACCTCCGCGCGGATGAAGCCGCGCTCCAGGTCCGAGTGGATCTTCCCCGCCGCCCGCCTGGCGGTGGTCCCCGCCGGCACCGGCCAGGCGCGCACCTCGTCCTCCCCCGCCGTCAGGAAGGAGATCAGGCCCAGCGAGGCGTAGGCCGCCTTGGCGATGCGCTCGATCCCGGTCTCCTCGATGCCGTAGGCGCGCATGAACTCCTCGCGGTCGCCCGGCTCCATCTCCGCCACCTCCAGCTCCACCTGGGCGCAGAAGGGGACGACCCGCTCGCCGTGGCGGCGGGCGTACTCCTCCAGTGCCTCGCGACCCGGGATCTCCTGGGCGGACCACTGCTCCTCGGCCAGGTTGAGCGCCAGCAGGAGCGGCCGGGCGGTGACGAAGGCGTAGTTCCGGAGGAGGCGGAGCTCCTCCTCGCTCAGACCCATGTCATGCACGGGCACCTCCGCGCCGAGCGCCTCCTGGACGCGCTCCAGGAGCTCCAGGGTCGCCCCTTCCTCCTCGCTGCGCCGCTTCGACTGGCGGAGGCGCTCGGCAGCGCTCTCGGCCACGGCCAGGTCGGCCAGGAGCAGCTCCTGGTCCAGGTCGCGCACGTCCGCCAGCGGGTCGACCCGGCCGCGCGGGTGAGGCAGTCCGGCGCTCTCGAAGGTGCGGACCACGTGGATGAGCGCGTCCGAGCTGCGGACCGCGTTGAGGAACTCGTTGATCCGGGCCCGGTCCCCTTCCCCCGGCAGGAAGCCCATGGTCTCCGTCAGCTGGATGGTGGCGGGCGTCACCTTCTTCGGGTGGTAGAGCCCCGCCAGGAAGTCCAGGCGCGGATCCGGCACCTGGGCGACGCCGACGCGGACGTCCGCGCGTCCCCCGGCCCGCGCTCCCTCCGTCCGCCCGCCGGTGAGAAGGCGGAAGAGCGTGCTCTTGCCGGAAAGCGGCAGACCGATGATCCCGATCTGCATCAGCCTCGCCTCACCAGGCGCCGGGAGCCGCCGGGGCGCCGGGCCACCCAGAAGATCCGGTCGGAGACGGGCACCGGGGGGTCGAAGGTATAGGCGTCGTACGCGGCCAGCACCCGGAAGCCCGCGCGCCGCAGGAGCCGCTCCACCTCGGCGGCGGGGTAGCCCCTCTCCCGGTGGACTTCCTCCCAGCGCTCGTAGCAGCCCGGGTGGCCCGGCTTGGGCAGGAAGCCGGTCAGCCGGACCTCCCAGAGCTGCTCGGCCGCGTTGGTGCCGTGCTCCCAGATCAGGTGCCACTCCTCCTCCGGCTTCTCCGGCCCCTCCCCGGAACGGTAGTAGTAGGTCTCGGGCTCCACGTGGAGCAGCTTGTACTCCGTGTTCATGTCGATGACCAGCAGGCCCCCCGGCTGAAGGTTCCGGTAGGCCGCCCGGAAGGCCGCCTCGAGGTCGTCCGCCTCCGTCAGGTAGTTGAGGCTGTCGTAGAGGCAGGTCTCCAGCTCCACCGGCTCGGGCAGCAGGAAGTCCCGGAGGTCCGCTTCCAGCCAGCCCACCTCCAGCCCTTCCTCGGCCGCCTTGCGGCGCGCCTCGTCCAGCATCTCCGGCGAGCGGTCGACCCCGTAGACGCGAAGGCCGCGCCGCGCCCAGGGCAGCGTGGTGTTCCCCGTTCCGCACGCCAGGTCGGCCACGCTGGCGGGCTCGTGTTCGAACCGCTCCAGGATCGCCTCGACGTACTCGATCCACTCGGCGTACGGGATCGCCTGCATCACCCGGTCGTAGAACCGGGCGAAGAAGCTGTACGGCCTCACGGCGCACCTCCGGCAGCCCTGCCCTGTCATGCTAGTCACTATCCGGCGGCCCTTCCAGGCCGTCAAGCGGGGCGCGCCGGGCCCGGCCGCCCCCGGTCGGCGCGGTCAGCGGCCCCGGAGCATGCGGATCGTTTCCAGCAGGAGCGCCAGCACGAGGACCGCCCCCATCGCCAGCGACCCCTGCACGAGGCGGGGCGAGTGGAGGAGCCCCACCGGAGCCTGCAGCGCAGCGGCCACCAGCAGGCCGGCGGCCAGGACGCTGAGGGCGAGGAGGAGCACGGCGGTCGCCAGCCGGCCCGTGCTCCGCTCGATGGCGCGGACCGCCCGGTCCAGCTGCTCCGCCCGGACCTCGAAGCCGATCCGGCCGGCCTCCGCGCGGTGCAGCAGACGCACCACCGCCGGCGGCACCTGGCTCAGGTCGCGGACGGTCTCGCCGGCCGAGTCCGTCACCCTGCGCGCGACCCGGCGCGGGTCGAAGCGCTGCCACAGGAGCTCCCGCCCGTAGGGCTCCGCCAGCTCGACCACGCTCACCTCAGGCGCCAGCTGTTCGATGACCCCCTCCAGGGTGATGAGCGTCTTGCCCAGGGTGGAGAAGTCGCCGGGAATGCGGATCCGGTACCGCCAGGCGAGGCCCAGGACCGCCTGGACCGCCTCGCCGATGGGGATCTGGCGGAGCGGCCGGTCGTAGAACCGGTCGCGCACCTCTTCCACCTCTTCCTCGAAGCGGGGGAGGTCGAGATCGTCCGGGGCGATGCCCATCTCCAGGATGGCGCGCACGATCTTGCTCGCGTCCCGCTCGAGAAGCGCCACGACCAGGGAGGAGAACTGCTCGCGGCGGCGCGGCCCCAGCCGCCCGACCATGCCGAAGTCGAGGTAGGCGATCCGGCCCTCGGGCAGCACCAGGATGTTCCCGGGGTGCGGGTCGGCATGGAAGAGGCCGAGCTTGAAGATCTGGTCGAACATCGAGCTGCCGATCCGGCGCGCCACCCGTTCCGGATCGTTCACGCCGTCCTGGCCGGCCAGGATGCGGCTGAGGTGGGTCCCCTCCACCCAGGAGAGGGTGAGCAGGCGGCTGGTGCTGAGCGCCGGGTAGACGCGCGGGATCACCACCTCGTCCGAACCGGCGAAGAACCGGCCGATCCGACCCGCGTGGCTCGCCTCCTGCGTGTAGTCCAGCTCCCTGTCCAGCATCTGGGCGAGCTCCTCGGCGATCTCGACGAAGCTGGTCGGGCCGCGCTGGGGGAGACGCCGGTCGGCCAGCGCCGCCAGCTCCCGCAGCAGGTCGAGGTCGACGCGCACCTGCCGCCGGACCCCGGGTCGCTGCACCTTGACGGCCACCTCGGTGCCGTCGAGGAGGACCGCGTGATGGACCTGCCCCAGGCTGGCGGCGGCCACCGGCACCGGGTCGAAGACGCGGAAGGTCTCGCTCAGCGGTCGCCGCAGCTCGCCTTCGACCAGCCGTCGCGCCTCGGCGTAGGGGAAGGGCGGGACCTGGTCCTGGAGCTTGCTCAGCTCGGCGAGGATGTCCGGGGGAAGGTCGGAGCGGGTGGAGGCGAGCTGTCCCAGCTTGACGAAGGTGGGGCCCAGCTCCTCCAGCATCATGCGGATCCGTTCGCCGCGGTTCAGCCTCGCCAGCTCGGGCCGGCCGCGGAGCGGGGTCAGCGGGGCCAGACCGGCCAGGCCCAGCTGGCCCAGCACCCAGCCGAAGCCGAAGCGGCCGAGCGTCCGGGCGACCTGCCGAAACCGGTCCAGATGACGGGTGCGGCGACCGAGCAAGACCCTACCTCCTCTGGCCATTCTATCCATCCGCCGCTCGCAGCCGACGCGGCCGCCCTCGCCTCCCCGGGATCGGGTGGATCACCTAGGGCCGGTGCTATACTTTTACCCGTGTCGAGGAACATTGCCGCCGCTCGGCGGCTTCGACCGGGCGCACGGCGAAGGGAGAGAGGCCGATTGCGCGTCAGCCACTTTTTCTGGAGCCGACTGCATTCGCTGAGCGGTGTCGTCCCCGTCGGCGTCTTTCTGATCTTCCACCTCTGGGCCAATTCGGCCGCCTTTGCCGGGCCTGCCGCCTATAACCAAGTCGTCCGCCTCCTGGAAAGCCTTCCGGCGCTCATCGTGGTCGAGACTCTCCTCATTTATCTTCCGATTCTTTATCATGCCGTTTACGGATTCGTCGTCATGCGGGACGCCCGGTACAACGTGAATCGTTACCCGTTCGCGCGCAATTGGTTCTTTCTGCTTCAGCGCGCCACGGGCGTGATTGTTTTCGTCTTCATCGTCTACCACGTGCTCACGATACGCTTCGTCGGGCCCAGCGCCAGCTTCGCCAAGGTGGCCGGCGAGCTGTCCAGCCCCTGGGGTCTGGCCTTCTACATCCTCGGCATCCTCTCCGCCACCTGGCACCTGTCCAACGGTCTCTGGCTCTTCGGGATCAACTGGGGGATCCTGATCAGCCCGCGGGCGCAACGGGTGGCCCAGTGGGTGCTGGCCGTCTTCTTCGTGGCGCTCAGCGTCCTCGGCGTGGGTTCGGCCATCGCCTTCGTGGCGTAAGCGGCGTGGGCAAAGGGGGCAACGATCTTGGCGAAGCAGAACCGGATCATCGTCGTCGGCGGCGGGCTGGCGGGGCTCATGACCACCATCCGCGCGGCCGAGGCGGGCTTCCATGTCGACCTCTTCTCGCTGGTGCCGGTCAAGCGCTCGCACTCGGTCTGCGCCCAGGGGGGCATCAACGGGGCCGTCAACACCAAGGGCGAGGGGGACTCGCCCTGGCAGCACTTCGACGACACGGTCTACGGCGGCGACTTCCTGGCCAACCAGCCACCGGTGCTGGGCATGTGCCAGGCGGCGCCCGACATCATCTACATGTTCGACCGCATGGGAGTGCCCTTCAACCGGACGCCCGAGGGGCTGATCGACTTCCGGCGCTTCGGCGGCACCCAGTTCCACCGCACCGCCTTCGCCGGCGCCACCACCGGCCAGCAGCTGATGTACGCCCTGGACGAGCAGGTCCGGCGCTGGGAGGTCGAGGGGGCCGTCACCAAGTATGAGATGTGGGACTTCCTGGGGGCGGTGATCGACGACCAGGGGATCGGCCGCGGCATCATCGCCCAGGATCTCCACTCCATGGAGATCCGGGCCTTCCGCGCCAACGCGGTGGTGATCGCCACCGGCGGGCTGGGCGTCATCTTCGGCAAGAGCACCAACTCCATCATCAACGACGGGGCGCCGCTCAGCATCCTCTATCAGCAGGGGCTGAAGTACGCCAACCCCGAGTTCATCCAGGTCCATCCCACGGCCATCCCAGGCGGGGACAAGAACCGCCTGATGTCGGAGTCGATCCGCGGCGAGGGCGGCCGGGTCTGGGTCTACAAGGACGGGAAGCCCTGGTACTTCCTGGAGGAGAAGTACCCGCACTACGGCAACCTGGTGCCGCGGGACATCGCCACGCGGGAGATCTTCGACGTCTGCGTCAACCAGCACCTGGGCATCGACGGCAAGAACATGGTCTACCTGGACGTCACCCACATCCCCGCGGACGTGCTGGAGCGGAAGCTGGGCGGCGTGCTGGAGATCTACGAGAAGTTCGTGGGCGACGACCCGCGCAAGGTGCCCATGAAGGTCTTCCCCACGGTCCATTACAACATGGGCGGCCTCTGGGTCGACTACGGCATGCAGGCGTCGGTGCCCGGCATCTTCGGCGCCGGTGAGGCGGAGTACCAGCACCACGGCGCCAACCGGCTGGGCGCCAACTCGCTGCTCTCCTGCATCTACGACGGGATGGCGGTGGTGCCCACCATCCAGAAGCACGTCGAGGGGCTGGACCGGGACGCCTGGGACCTGCCCGAGAGCCTCTTCGAGGCGGAGAGGAAGCGCGCGGAGGAGTGGTACGAGCGGATCTACCGGATGGACGGCACGGAGAACCCGTACCGCATCCACCAGGAGCTGGGCCAGATCATGACGGACAACGTGACGGTGGTCCGCTACAACGACCGGCTCCGCGAGACCGACGCCAAGATCCAGGAGCTGCTGGAGCGCTGGCAGCGGATCGGCACCCCCGACGCCGGGCGCTGGACCAACCAGTCGGTGCAGTTCACCGCCCACCTCTACCACATGCTCCAGCTGGCGCGGGCGATCACCCTGGGCGCGCTCAACCGGAACGAGAGCCGGGGCGCCCACTACAAGCCCGAGTTCCCCGAGCGGGACGACGAGCACTGGCTGAAGACGACCATCGTCACCTTCACGCCCGACGGGCCGAAGTTCAGCTACGAGCCGGTGGACACCTCGCTCATCCCGCCGCGCCCGCGCAAGTACGACTGAGACCGCTCGGAATCGGAGGGGGAGAGAGCCTGTGGCCCGAGAGAGTGTCAAGCTGCGGATCCGGCGGCAGGAGAACCCCGAGGCGACGCCCCGCTGGGAGGACTTCGAGGTCCCCTACGAGCCGGGGATGAACGTGATCAGCGCGCTGATGGCGATCCAGCGGAACCCGGTCAACGCCGCCGGGCAGCCGACGACGCCGGTCGCCTGGGAGTCCAGCTGCCTGGAGGAGGTCTGCGGCGCCTGCAGCATGGTGATCAACGGCCGCGCCCGCCAGGCCTGCTCCACGCTGGTGGACAAGGTCGAAGAGCCCATCACCCTGGAGCCGATGCACTCCTTCCCGGTGGTGCGCGACCTGATCGTCGACCGCTCGCGCATGTTCGAGAACCTGAAGAAGGTGAAGGCCTGGATCCCGCTCGACGGCACCTACCCGCTGGGACCCGGACCGCGCATCTCCGACCAGGAGCAGCAGTGGCGCTACGAGCTCTCGCGCTGCATGACCTGCGGCGTCTGCCTGGAGGTCTGCCCCAACTACGGGCCCCAGTCGCGCTTCATCGGCGCGCAGCCCATCGCGCAGGTGGTCCTCTTCAACGCCCATCCCACCGGACGCTACAACGCGGACGAGCGGCTGGACGCGCTGATGGAGCCCGGCGGCGTCGAGGACTGCGGCAACGCGCAGAACTGCGTCCGCGCCTGCCCCAAGGGGATCCCGCTCACCACCGCCATCGCCGAGGCCAACCGGCAGACCATCGCCCGCGGCTTCACGCGCTGGCTCGCCAGCAAGTCGAAGAGCGCCTGATCGGGACAGGATGAAGAAGGCCCGCCGCCCTCTCCGGCGGGCCTTCCCGCGGAGGTGTCGCCATGGCTTACGAAGGGTTCCGCGTGCTGGATACCCATGTCCACTTCGTCTACGGTGCCTGGCCGCCGGCGGGCACGCAGCATCCCGCCCTGGTCGCCTACGCCCGCGAGCGCGACGAGCGGATGCGCCAAGAATGGCAGTTCCCCGGTCCCCCCGAGCCACCGCCGTCGACCCCCGAGGAGGCCGAGCAGCTGGCCGACCGCTGGGTCGAGGAGCTGGACCGTCATGGCGTGGAGCGGGTCTGCTTCGTCACCGGGGGCGGCAACGAGCGCCTGGCGGCGGTGGTCCGCCGCCATCCGGATCGCTTCCTGGGGATGGTCCACCACGATCCGACCGCGCCGGATGCGCTGGAGCAGCTCCGGCGTGGCGTCGAGGAGTTCGGCTTCGTCGGCTACAAGATGTTCGGGCCGCGGATGCCCGTCCCGTTCGAGGATCCCTCGCTCCGCCCCATCTGGAAGTACCTGGCGGACCGTCGCATCCCGGTGCTGATCCACTTCGGCCTGCTCGGCCACGCCGGCGGCGTGGTCTACTCGCCCCGGATGAGCCCGCTGACGCTCTGGCCGGTGGCGCGGGAGTTCCTGGACATCCCCTTCATCATCCCGCACTTCGGCGCCGGATACTGGCAGGATCTGCTCCAGCTCTGCTGGAGCCTGCCCAACATCTACATCGACACCTCCGGTTCGAACCAGTGGATGCGCTGGATGCCCTACCCGCTCACGCTGGAGTCGTTGCTCCAGAAGGCCTACGAGATGGTGGGGCCGGAGCGGATCCTCTTCGGCACGGACTCCAGCTGGTTCCCCCGCGGCTTCTCCGTCCGCTACCTGGCCGACCAGCTCAGGGCGGCCCGTTACCTGCGCTGGCCCGAGGAGGCCATCCGCCTCTTCCTGGGCGGCAACGCGGCCCGGTTGTTCGGGCTGCAGGAGTGGAGCGAGCGCGCATAGACTCCGCCGGGGAAGGTGGATGACCGTCTGGGTGGCGGAACCCGTCTCGCCGCTCTTCTGGCGCTCGCTCCGGCGGATGGACGAGGCGGTCTACGTCGACGGCCGCGCGCTGGCGCACGGGGAGCTGCCGGCAGGGCGGAGGCCCTGGGCGCTGGTGGTCCGGAACCGGACCGAGGTCGGGTCGCCCCTGCTCGCCCGCCTGGCGCCCGAGCTCCGGGTCCTCGCCCGGCTGGGGTCGGGGCTGGACAACGTGGACCTGGAGGCGGCGCGCCGCCTCCGGGTGGAGGTGCTGGCCGCCCCCGGCGAGAACGCCGAGGCGACGGCGGAGTTCACCTGGACGCTGGCCCTGGCGGCGGCACGCCAGCTCCACCGCGCCCTCGGCTCGAGCCGGGCCACCGCCTCGGAACGGCTGGAGCTGGCAGGTCGCGAGCTCGCCGGCGCCACCTGGGGCGTGGTCGGCTTCGGAGCCGTCGGCCGCCGGGTGGCGACGCTGGCGGGCGCCTGGGGGCTGACCGTCCTGGCCCTGCCGCCCCGGAGCCTGTCCGAGCCGCCTCCCGCGGGAGTCCGCTGGAGCGAGCTGGACCAGCTGATCGCCCGCTCCGACGTGGTCAGCCTCCACCTGCCGCTCACGCGCGAGACGCACCACCTGCTGGGCGAGGAGCGGTTCCGCCTCTTCCGGCGCGGCTCGATCCTGGTGAACACGGCTCGCGGCAACCTCCTGGACGAGGAGGCGCTGGCGCGCGCCCTGGAACGGGGTCGCCCGGCCGTGGCGGCGCTGGACGTGCGGAAGGAGCCGCCTCCCCGGCCCGATCCGCTGGCGGGCCACCCCCGGGTCCTCCTCACCCCGCACGTGGCCGGCTGGAGCCGGGAGGCGCTGGCCCGCATCGAGCGACGGCTGTTGCTCGAACTGGGGCGGCGCCTCCCCGGGTCCGCGGCCCCGGCCGGGCGGCGGCCGCACCGCCTCGGCCGCTCCGGCGGCGCTCAGCCGTCCCGCTGAAGGGCGTAGGGGAAGGGAAAGCGCTCGGGATGGCGGAGGAGAGCCGCCCGGAGCGTGTCGCCGCGCAGGCCGACCCGCAGCGCCTCGCAGGCCAGGACGTCCTCCGGGTGGACGTTGCCGAGGTTGACGTTGGGGCCGAAGCGAAGGACCAGGTCCTGCTGCTGCGACTTCCTCGGCGCCTCCCAGATGAGCCGGCGGACGTCCGGCACGCTGCGCACGATGTACTCCAGCTCGTCGTCGTCGATGGAGCCGTCCTCGTGGTAGATCACCACCCCCTTGCCGGACTCGCGCCCCTCGATGATCACGTGGCTCGCGCCGGCCTCCAGGTCGGCCGCCACCTGTTCCACCAGGTTGCTGGAGGGTACCCGGTCGGCGGGGTGCTTCTTCCCCACCTCGCTGACCACCGCGAAGCCCCGCTCCCGGCAGATGCGGATGATCTCCGCGCGAACGTCCGGGGTCATGGGGATGGTGCCGTCGGAGACCTCGAGCTTCTCGAACCCGATCCGCTCCGCCTCGTCCAGGAAGTCCTGGAAGCGCCCCTGCACCACCGCCACCTCGAGGAGCGTGCCTCCCGGGTAGGCGGGGATCCCGTAGCTCTGGATCAGCCGGACCTTCTCCCTCAGCCGCTCCAACGGGTAGAGGGCCGAGGTGCCGAAGGCGAGCTTGATCATGTCGACGTGCTCCGCCGCCAGCTCCAGGAGGTCGCGGGTCTGCTCCAAGCCCAGGCCCTTGTCGATGACCATGGTCAGCCCCTCGTCGCGGGGCTTGGCCTGACGCCCCTCCACGGGGTACGGGAAGGCCTCCGACCAACCGCGTCCGCGCACGTGCTCCCCTCCTCCCGCTGCCGGAGCGGCGGCCCAGGTCCGTGGCCGGGCCGCCTGAACCCGCTCCGCCCGCGTGTCACGGCAGCAGGCTATTCGGCCCCGCTTGACCGAGGTGAGCCCTCGGCATAATCCGCGCCGGCCCGAATAACAGGGGGCTGGTGGGGGCCACCCCTTGAGGAGGCGGCGTCATGCTCTCGGTGCCCGAGCCGATGCTCATCCTGCTCCTTCTCCTGGCGCTGGGCCTGGTCTCGCGCAACAGCCTGCTGACCGGCTCGGCGGCGGTGCTGATCCTCCTCCGCCTGGCAGGCGCCGATCCCCTCTTGCACCTCCTCGGCCGGTACGGGATCAGCGCCGGCATCTTCCTGCTCATCCTGGCCATCCTGGTTCCGGTGGCGGACGGCCGCATCTCCCTGCGCCACTTCGTCGGCGAGCTCCTCCGCCCCGCCGGTCTCGTCGCCGTCGTGGTCAGCGCCGCCGCCGCCTACGTGGCCAAGGACGGCGTCGACCTCCTCGCCCGCCAGCCCTCCGTCATGGTGGGGTTGATCGTCGGCTCCATCGTCGGCGTCCTCCTGGGCGGAGTGCCCACCGGGCCCCTGATCGCCGCGGGTCTGACCGCCATCCTGGCGCGCTTCCTCGATTGAGCGCCGGTCTCCCCCGGCCCGCCCCCTCCGCGGCCCGCCGGCGGGCGCGGGCGGTTCCTGCCCCGGCCCCCCTCCGTGTATACTGGAGCAGCCCGGATCGTCCCGGCGGGCGAAAGCTTCGGCTCGCACCGCCTTCCGGACGGATTCCAGGCGACAGGCGCAGTCCGACGAACGGCATCCGCGGGAGCGGAGCCGGAACGGAGGGATTCCCGTGCACGTCGCGCAGGCCCATTCGCGTACCCGCAGCCTGGTGGTCACCGCCCTCATGGGGGCGCTGGTGGTCGTCCTCGGCCTCACCCCCCTCGGATTCATCCCCGTGCCGACGCCGGCCGGTTCCGCCACCACCATCCACATCCCGGTCATCCTGGCCGCCCTGGCGGAGGGGCCGCTGGCCGGAGCCTGGGCCGGCCTCCTCTTCGGCACCTTCAGCTACTGGCAGGCGCTCACCCACGCCGCCAACCCCGTCGCCCGGGTGATGTTCAGCGACCCGCTGGTCGCCTTCGTCCCCCGCATCCTCATCGGGCTGGTCGCCTACGCCTCGCTCCGGGCGGCGGAGAGCCGCGCCGGCCGCTGGGCGGTGGCCGCGCTGGTGGCGCTCGCCCTGGGGGATGCCACCTACCGGCTGACCAACGGCATCCCCACCTCCGTCCAGTCCCCCTACCCGGGCGTGACGCCCTTGAGCCTCGCCGCATCGCTGGGCGTGGCCGCGGGCGCGGCCTGGCTGGTGCTCCGCTGGTTGCGGCGGGGAGAGACGGGCCCGGCCCTGGCGGCTCTCCTGGGCAGCCTGACCAACACCGTGGGCGTCCTCACCCTGGTGACGCTGCGGGGCTACCTGCCCTGGCAGATCGCGCTGGGCATCGGCGTGGTGCAGGGACTTCCGGAGGCCCTGGTGGCCATGCTCCTGACCGTCCCCGTCTACCGGGCGCTGCGCCGCATCGGCCTGGCGAAGGGCGCCAGCGAGACCACCGGCGCCGCGGGCTGAGCGGCGGGAGGCTTCGACGACCTCGAAGACGTCTGCAAGCGGAGGCGAGCGGAGGAAGTGCTACTCGCGCTGGACATGGGCAACACCACGACCATGATCGGTCTCTACCGCGGACGCCGCCTGGTCCGCCACTGGCGGGTCTCCAGCCGCCCGGAGCGGACGGCGGACGAGTGGGCGGTGATGCTCAAGGTGCTCTTCGACCGGGCCGGCGAGCGGCCCGAGGAGGTCGACGGGGCAGCCGTCGCCTGCGTGGTGCCGCCCTCCCTGGCGGCGATCGTCCGCTTCCTCCGCCAGGAGCTGCACGTGGAGCCGCTGGTGGTGGGGCCCGGAGTCCACACCGGCATGCCCATCCGCTACGAGAACCCCCGGGAGGTGGGCGCCGACCGGATCGTCGACGCCGTGGCCGCCTTCGAGCAGTACGGCGGGCCGGTGGTGGTGGTCGACTTCGGGACCGCCACCACCTTCGACGTGGTCGACGCCACCGGCGCCTACCTGGGGGGTGCCATCGCCCCCGGCATCGGCATCTCGACGGAGGCGCTCTTCGAGCACGCTTCCAAGCTGCCCCGGGTGGAGCTGGTGCGGCCGCCCCGGGTGATCGGCCGGAACACGGTCCAGTCCATGCAGTCCGGCATCCTCTTCGGCTTCGCGGGACAGGTGGACGCGCTGGTCCGCCGCATCCAGCGGGAGCTGGGCAGCCGCTCCGCCGTGGTGGCCACGGGGGGCTACGCCGAGCTGGTGGCGGCGGAGAGCGAGACGATCCAGAGGGTCGATCCCTTCCTGACGCTCACGGGGCTGGAGATCATCTACCGCAGGAACCAGAGCCGCGAACCGGCGCTCCAGGCCGACGCCGACTAGGCCGGCTGGACCGCCGGCCCCAGTCTCGGGCTCGCCGCTCAGGCCACCTCCCTGGGACGGCGGACGCCCGGGACCACGATCGCCCCCTTGATGCAGACCTCCTCGCACTCGCCGCAGCTGACGCAGGCGTTCGGCCGCACCAGCCTGGCGATGCCGAACATGGGACCGCCCTCCACCTCCAGGCAGTCGAAGGGGCAGATGTCCACGCAGAAGTTGCAGCCCGAGCAGAGGTCCGGGTTGACCACCGGCTTCGGCCAGTCGGCGCGCCGGGCGATCCGCGGGGGGAAGAAGCCCTTCGCGTCGTGGATCGCCTGGACCGGGCAGACCCGGGCGCAGGCGCCGCAGTCGATGCAGAGCTCGGGATCGATGTGGAAGAGCTCCCGCTGCCTGCCCCAGATGGCGTCGGTGGGGCAGACCTTCTCGCAGGCCGAGCAGCCGATGCAGGTCTCCACGATCGTGTAAGCCACTCCGCTCCTCCTCCTTTCGGCCCGGTCGCCTCAGCCCTGCGCGCCGGGAGCTCCCCACCGGCCGGCGGCCCGGGCCGTCTCCGCCGCCGGCTCCCGCGACCCCGGCTCCAGCGACGCCTCGTCGCGCCACCGTCGCGCGAAGGCCGCCCTCGCCCCGGCCTCCCACGTCCCTCCCCCGGTCAGCGGGTGGAGCCACTCCTCCAGCTCCTCGGCGTTGAGGAAGTCGACCCGGCCCGCGGCCTCCGCCAGCGTCCGGGCCTCCTCCAGCTCCGTCTCCCGCACCCGTCGCCGGAGCATGAGGACGCCGGCGCGCAGCACCAGACCGTGGGCCCCACCCTCCTCCGCCAGGAGCCGTTCGGCCCTCCGGCGGGCTTCCTCCGCCCGGCGCGCCGACTCCCCCAGCGCCCGCACCGCTCCTCGCCGCAGCCGCTGCTGCGAGGAGCGGTCGTAGAGGAGGAGACCCACCCCCGCCGGCGCGAGGATGACCAGGTCGGCCTGCCCGGGCAGCCGCCGGTCCCGCCGCAGGCGGAGGAGCCGCGAGCCGGCGGGCAGCAGCTGCCGGAGCCGCTCCAGGACGCTCTCCTCCACCCGGACCGCCTGGTTCCGCTCGACCCAGCGGCTGACCAGGAGCATCGCCCCGATCAGCGCCCAGAGGCCGAACATCTGAAAGAAGGGGAAGCCCGTCAGCTGGTTGAGCTTGAGCAGCACGCCGCCCAGGAAGGCCAGCGTGGCGACCAGCGAGAGCCACTCCGCGGCCGGCTGCATCGGACCCCCCCCCCGTGACCTCACTTCAGGTGGAGCAGGTAGTCGGCCAGCGTCTTCGCCTCTTCCGGCGTCATGCCCGCCTTGGAGAAGTCGGGCATGTCGGTGCCGATGCGGAGGGGGACCGGGGCCGGCAACGGGTCGAGCCGGCCGTCCGCCTTCCCGCCGCTGCCCAGCGCTCGCTCCAGCACGGGGAAGGGGTTCTGGTAGTTGGACCAGTAGACGGGCGCCCGCTCCTTGACCGTCGGGGCATGGAGCACCCACGCCTGGAGGAAGTCGGCGTCCAGCCCCCAGCTGCCCACCTGGGTCAGGTCCGGCCCGATCCGGCCGCCCACCGAGCCGATGGTGTGGCAGCTGAGGCAGCCGTACTTGCCGACGATCTTCTGCGCCTGCGCGTACGTCCCGGCGTCGAGGCCGGCGGGCTTGGGCAGCTGCGTGGCCAGCTTGGCCGGATCGGACGCAGCCGCCGGGCCGAGCGTCCCCGTCCCCACCGGCGGCGTGTACCGGTTGGCCAAGGCGAAGTCGCCGTTCATGATGAAGGCCACCAGATCGTTGACCATCTGCTCGTCGAGCGGCCCGTTCTGCGACCGCCCCCAGGCGGGCATGGCGGTGAAGGAGGCCCACTCGCCGCCGGGCAGGCGGACCCAGCGCGGCACCGTGGAGCCCGGCCGGCCGTTGGTGATGGTCTGCGTCAGCATCGCCACCACGTCCTGCTTGGCGGCCGGATCGCCCTGCAGGTCCGGCCGGTTGAGCGGCTTCCCGACCACGCCCTCGCCGTTGGGACCGTGGCAGACCATGCAGTACTGGGCATAGAGCCGCGCCCCGCTCTGGATGGACTGCTGGCGCTGCTGCGCCGCCGCGTCGGCCATGCGGAGCGGGTCGTAGATGGCGTAGCCGACGAGGAGGAGGACCAGCAGCCAGGAGAAGATCATCACCAGGAAGTAGACCCGCTCGCGGTCCTGGACGGGTTCATCGGCCACCCCGGGCACCTCCCTGGCGGGCGACCTGCCCGGGCCGGTCGGTCCGGATCCAGCGGTCGATGGCCCACATCGAGACGTAGAAGACGCCCAGCGTCAGCATGACCACCAGGAGTTCGATCGCTTCCCCGCGTGCGCCCGACAGCTGCAGCAGCACCTGCTTCCCCTCCGTTCAGCCGTTGAGCGGCGTGATCTGATCGGCCTCCACCGCGTGCCGCTGGTTGATCTTGCCCGTGTCGACCACCACGATCCCCTTTTCGATCGTCAACGGCATCCAGTCCAGCGGTCGCGGCGCCGGTCCGGCGATGTTCTTGCCCGCGTGATCGTAGATCGAGCCGTGGCAGGGGCAGTGGAAGCGATCCTCGGCGGGGACCCAGGGGACGGTGCACCCCAGGTGGACGCACCGCCAGTAGAGCGCGATCAGCCCCTCGGTGGGCGCGTACTTCCTGGTCACATGCGAGACGTAGAACTTGCCTTCGCGCACGACGGTGACGCTGAGGGGCTGCGCGAACTTGCTCACCGGGCCGGCGACCACCTTGCCGCCGAAGCCCTCGATCTTGCGCGGCCAGAACATGCCCAGCCCGGTCCCCGCCACGGCGAGTGTGAAGACGCCCGTCGACCCCCACATCAGGTAGCGCAGGAGCCTCCGCCGGCTCACCTTCTCCGGCTCCGGGGCCGGCTTGGGCTGGGCCGACGGCTTCTCTGCCTCCGGTTGTACGCTCACGCCACGCTCACCCCCATGCCGACGATCGCTACTCGCTGAAGCCGGGAAGATTCCACGGCAGGACCAGGTTCATGCTCTCCCCGCGGAAGAAGGTCCCGACGATGGTCAGCGTCCAGAACGAGGCGAAGAAGAAGGCGTAGAGCGCGATCATCACCTCGCGCGTGTCGGCCTGCCAGCGCCTGCGCACGATGAGGGCCAGCAGCGTCGGGATGAAGAGCATGATCACGCTCGGCACCGCGATGGCGGAGATCCACTCCGGCCAGCCCAGCACCGTGTGCAGGTAGGGGCCCAGGCCGTGGCCGCCCTCGGCAGCGGGGAGGTACTGGTCCAGCAGGATCAGCCCCACCTCCCAGACCGCCGTGTAGACCAGCGAGAACAGGGCGATGGGGAGCCCCTTCTTGGTGGTGAAGTAGATGCCGGTGCCGACCCGTTCCCGATCGATGTACGGGATGGCCATCAGGCCGAGGATGACCACTCCGGGCACGATCACGCCGGCCAGCGACGGGTGCATGTGCAGGAGCAGCTCCTGCAGGCCGAGGAAGTACCAGGGCGCCTTGGACGGGTCGGGCGTCTTCTCGTCGTTGGCCAGCGTCTCCAGCGGCGCGTTGACCAGGACGGCCAGGACGCTGAGGAGGAGCAGGAGCAGGAGGCCGCCGACCAGCTCGATGCTGAGCAGGTTGGGCCAGACGAAGACGGAGCGCGTCTCCTCCTCGGGCACGTCCTCGAAGAAGCGCTCGCGCGGGTTCCGCGCGGGTGCGCCTTCCTCCTCCAGCGGTTGAGTCCGTTCACCCGGCAAGCTGCTGGACATGGGTCCCAATCTCCTCTTCCTCGTAGATCGGGGTGGAGATGCCGCCGTCCTTGCGGATGCGCCAGAAGTGGATGCTCATGCCCACGATCAGCGCCAGCGGCAGGAAGATGACGTGCAGGGTGTACCAGCGCACCAGCGTCGCCGGCCCCACGCTGAAACCGCCCAGGAGCGCCGTCCGGACGGTGCCGCCGATGAGCGGCGTCGAGCCGGCCATGTTGGTCCCCACCGTGATCGCCCAGAGCGCCAGCTGGTCCCAGGGCAGGAGATAGCCGGTGAAGCTGAGCAGGAAGGTGAGCACCAGGAGGCCGACGCCGACCATCCAGTTGTACTCCCGCGGCCGCTTGTAGGAGCCGGTCAGGAAGACGCGCGTCATGTGCATGAAGACCAGCAGGACCATGGCGTGCGCGGCCCAGCGGTGGAGGTTGCGCATGAACTGGCCGAAGGTGACGCTTGTGGCCAGGTTCTGGATGGAGAAGTAGGCGCCCGGCACGTCGGGCACGTAGTAGAACATCAGGAAGACGCCCGTGAAGGTGAGGATGAGGAAGAGCCAGACGCTCAGCCCCCCCAGCCCCCACGTGTAGGTGAGACGGGTGGCCCGCTTGGGTATTCGGACCGGATGCAGGTGGAGCGCCAAGCTCTGCAGGATGACCATGGACTGCCACCGAGGCTGGTCCGGGTAGCGCGTCCGGTAGATCGACCTGTAGAGCGCGGTCCCGCGGATCCGCTCCCAGAGGTTGGGCCTGGGCTCTGCCACCGCCGACCCCCCTTTGGGGCGTCGTTCGGATACCAGGTCGGCCGACGCCCTTACGGATCGTTACTGTGCTTCCTTTATGTTCATCTATCGTAATGCGGGTTCATTATACCGGGCCAGGACCTCTCCCTCAAATGAGTGAGATGTGATTTTGTGGACGAATGGCTCGCCCTCCCGGGGATTTCCCTAGCCGAGCGGCCGCAGCTCGCTGGGGCGGTCGAAGCGGCGCGCGGCCAGCTCCTCCACGCGGCCGCGGGCCTCTGGAGGAGCGAAGACATAGAACCGCCAGAGCGCCCGGTAGGCCTGGTCCAGCGCTTCCACCTCCGGGCCCTCCAGCGCCCGCCGGCCCGCGGGACCGATCACCCGCACCCGCGCTTCTTTGAGAGCGCTCTCCTGGGCGCACCAGACCACCACCAGGCCCTCGGGGAGGCCGGCCTCCCCGGCCAGCTCGGCCTCCAGCCGCCGGCGCTCCTCGCCCCGGCGCCAGTAGCGGCGGGTCAGCTCCGCCCGCTCCTCCGGGCGGGTGGTCCGCGGGGTGAGCACGTAGGCGCGTTTGAGCAGGCGGCGCTCCAGGACGCCCCGGGCCAGGAGGGAGACCGCCTGCCCCTCCTCCCCGTCGAGGCCCGCGCCCCGGGCCAGCCAGTCGAGGAGCGTCTGGTCGCCGTGCGCCAGCAGGTCGGCCTCGCGCAGGGCACCCGCCTCCAGGACGGTCTCCACCGCCCGGGAGACCATGGCGCCCGAGGCCACCTTGGCATGATGGAAGTAGACCCGCTCCGTCAGGAAGTAGCGGGTGCGCAGCACCTGGACCACCTCGGAGCGGGCGTCCGGGCGTTCGATCCCACGGTCCTGCAGGTTGAGGGCCAGGTGGCCGTCGTCGAGGACGAAGTAGCGGAAGATGCGGTCGTCGTAGCCGGGTCTCAGCCCGGCGTAGTAGGCGTCGCGCCGCAGGTAGTCGAGCAGGTCGGCGTCGATGGTGCCGGCCACGGTCTCCCGAGCCCAGGGAGGCAGCCGGCGCTTCCCGGGGCCGGGCCCGGCCCCGGCCCCGGCCGGCTCCAGGATCGCGCGCACCGGCTCCAGCAGGTCGAGCCGTTCCAGCCTCCGTCCCAGCTCGCCGGCCAGGAGGAGTTCCAGCCGCGACCCCTGGTCGTGGCGCGGGAGCAGGCCGCGCTCGTCCTCCAGGGTGTGGCCGAAGGGGACGTGGGAGACGTCGTGGAGGAGTGCGGCCGCGCGGACGGCCCGGGCCACCTCCTCCGGCGGCGCGAAGCCGCTCCGGGCCAGCGCGTCCAGGATCCGGCCGGCCACCGCCAGGGCGCCGAGGCCGTGCTCCAGGCGGCTGTGCCGGCACCCGGGGTAGACCAGGTAGGCCGTCCCCAGCTGCTGCACCCAGCGGAGCCGCTGCACCTCGGGCGCGTCGAGGAGCCAGGCTTCCTCCGCCGTCAGTGGGATGTCGCCGTGGACCGGGTCGCGCAGGATCAGACGAGCCGCCTCCGTGGGGAAGCGGCTTCGCCCCGGGAGGGCGGCTTCCTTCCGCTCAGCCGCCCTCTTCCTGGACGTAGTCGCGGAAGATGTACCCGGACGGGCCGTGCATCACCTGGACCTCGACCCAGTAGCCCTGGTAGCTGCAGATGATCACCTGGTCGCCCTGCCGCACCTTGCCCACCAGGCTGGACTGCCCGTTGGGTGCCGAGCGGATGTTGACGTCGTCGGCGGAGACGCGCCCGAAGCCCAGGAAGCGCTCCGGCACCCGATCGCCCAGCAGCTCGAGGCTGAGCAGCTGGAGCCGCTGATAGGACTTGAGCTGGTGGACGATCTTGATCTCCGCGGGCGTCTGGGCCGCCCGCGCCAGCTCCTCGTAGTGCGGCACCAGCTCCGACTCGTGTGCCCGGATCTGGTCGGCCATCGCCTTCAGATCGCCCATGGCCTCACCCCCGGCGGTTCGCTCCAGGCGTATGCGGCCGGTGCGCCCGCGATGCTAGATTGGGGGAGCGAAGGAGGGCGATGGCATTGGCCCATGACCTGGAGGAGGAGGGCGGCCGGGTCCCGCGCGGCGTCCTGGAGCGAGCCGTGGAGCGTGTGGCCGAGGCGGCCGAGCGGCTCCACGCGGAGCATCGGGAGGGCGACCTGCCGGAACCCGCCGCCCCCCGGTACCCTGACGCGGAGCGGCTGGTCCGCCTGATCGGGAAACTCCGCCGGGTGCTCTTCCCCGGACATTACAGCGGGCGGCAGGCCGTCCGCCTCGACGTCACGGCGCTCAACGAGCGCCTGGGCGACATCTTCTGGGATCTGGCCGACGAGATCCACTCGGCCCGGCCCCACGCGTGCGACACCTCCGGCTCGGTCTGCCCCGAGATGGGCTGGGCGCAGGAGGTGGCGGCGGAGTTCATCGCGCGCCTGCCCGACATCCGGGCGACGCTCTGCGGCGACGTGCGGGCCGCCTACGACGGCGACCCCGCGGCCAAGAGCTACGACGAGATCCTGCTCGCTTATCCCGGCTTCTTCGCCGTCCTGGTCTACCGGCTGGCGCACGAGCTCTGGCGCCTGGGCGTTCCGCTCATCCCGCGCATGATGACGGAACATGCGCACAGCGTGACGGGCATCGACATTCACCCCGGCGCCCGGATCGGCCGGAACTTCTTCATCGACCACGGGACCGGCGTGGTCATCGGCGAGACCGCCGTGATCGGCGATCACGTCAAGCTCTACCAGGGGGTGACCATCGGCGCGCTCAGCTTCCCCAAGGACGAGCACGGCGAGCTGATCCGCAACCAGAAGCGCCACCCCACCCTGGAGGACGACGTCGTCGTCTACTCCGGCGCCACCATCCTGGGCGGCTCGACGGTCGTCGGCCGCGGCGCCGTCATCGGCGGCAACTGCTGGGTGACCGAGAGCGTCCCGGCCGGCGCGATGGTGCTCCACCGGCCGACGGTGGAGCTGCGGCCGCCCCATGGCGCGGCGCAGCCCGCGAGGGGGGAACGGAGCTGGACGGGTTCGGCTTCCTGATGACGCGGCGCGTCACCTGGCGCGACTGCGACATGATGGGCCACGTCAACAACGCGGTCTACTTCACCTACTTCGAGGAAGCCCGCACCCTCTGGCTGGAGGAGGCGCTGGAAGGGGCGCTGGACGGCTCCTTTCCGATGGTGCTGGCGGAGGCGCGGTGCACCTTCCGGAGCCCCGCCCGCTTCGGCGAGAGGCTCCGCATCGGCCTGCGCGTCGGCGAGGTGCGCAGCTCCGCCTTCACGCTGGAGTACCGGGTCGAGGGCGAGGACGGCCGGGCCGTGGCCAGCGGCGAGACGGTCCAGGTGCTGGTCGACCGGGCGAGCGGGCGGGCGCGCCGCCTGCCCGACGGGCTCCGCCGGCTCCTGGAGGCGAGCCGGCCCGCGGCTCACCCGGCCGGCTCCTGAGCCCGGAGCCAGCGCGTGAGGGCGAGGGCGTCCTCCACCCGCTGGAAGCTGGGGACCACGTAGGCGCCGGCCACCCAGGGCCGGATCCGCTCCCACACCTCCTGGACCGCCTCCAGTCCGACCCGGTGCGCCTCGCTCCCCGCCGATTCCATGCGCCGGAGGAGCGCCTCGGGGATGCGGATGCCGGGCACCTCGTTGTGCAGGTAGAGGGCGTGCGGGTAGCTGGCCAGCGGCATCAGGCCGGCCAGGACGGGGACGGGCGGGCCGCCCAGCCGGTCCAGGACCACCTCCAGCTCGGAGGGGTCGTAGACCGGCTGCGTCATGGCGAAGTGGGCGCCGGCGGCCACCTTCGCCCGGAAGCGCTCCACCTCCCGCTCCAGATCGGCGGCGGCGGGGTTGAGCGCGCAGCCGATGAGGAAGCGGGTCGGCTGGGCCAGCCGGTTGCCGGCGGCGTCCTCGCCGTCGTTCAGCTGGCGGAGGAGCCGGATCAGGCCCACCGAGTCCAGGTCGTAGACGGCCGTGGCGTGGGCGTAGTTGCCCAGGGCGGGGGGATCGCCGGTCAGCGCCAGGACGTTCCGGATGCCGAGCGCATGGGCGCCCAGCAGGTCCGCCTGGAGCCCCATCAGGTTCCGGTCCCGGGTGGTGAAGTGGAGGATCGCCTCGACGCCCGCCTCCCGCTGGGCGAGGTGCGCGGCCGCCAGGGAGGACATCCGCACCCGTGCCATGGGGCTGTCGCCCACGTTGACGGCGTCGACCCCGGCCTCCCGCGCCGCCCGCGCCTGGGCGAGGAAGCGCTCCACCACGGCGCCCCGCGGCGGGTCGAGCTCCAGGCTGAGCACCAGCCGCCGGCCGAGTCGGGCGGCCAGCCGGGAGCCCGCGCCCTCCCCCGCCGCGGTCGCTTCCTCCGGGGCAGGGGCGCCGGGCGTGCCCCCGCCCCCGGCGGTCCCGGGCCCTCGCTGGGCCCGCCCTGCGCGCAGCACCCCCTGTCTCCCGCTCCGGGCGGCGCCCGGCCCGGGGTGCCCGCGCTCCAGCTCGAGCCGGAGCTGGGCCACGTGCTCCGGCGAGGTGCCGCAGCAGCCACCCACCAGCCGCGCCCCCAGCTGGAGCCCCCGGGCCACCGTCCGGGCGAAGTAGGCGGGATGGGCGGGGTAGTGGACGCGTCCCTCCACCCGCTGAGGCAGCCCGGCGTTGGGCGAGAGCGCCCACCACGGCCGTCGTCCGGCCGGGAGAAGCTCCTCCAGGGCGCGCTCCAGCCGGGCCAGGCTCTCCAGGCTGGGGGCCGGCCCGGCGCCGCAGTTGACGCCCAGCAGCTCCGGCAGCGGCTGGCCGTCCAGCGCCTCGAGGAACTCCTCCGCCGCCCGCTCCACGGGCGCGCCGAAGAGCGTGGTCCCGTCGGCGGAGAAGGTGAAGAAGGCGACCGCGGGCAGGTCCGACTCCGCGCGCACCGCGCGCAGCGCCAGCGCCAGCTGGCGCGGGTCCGAGAACGTCTCCAGCAGGAAGAGATCGGCCCCGCCGGCCACCAGCGCCCGCACCTGCTCGCGGTAGGCGCTCTCCACCGCCTCCGCCTGCAGCCGGCCCAGGGGGGCCATCGCCCCCTGGCAGGGCCCCACCGAGGCGCCGACGAGCGCCTCGCGGCCGGCCATCTCCCGCGCCTGGCGGGCCAGCTTGACCGCGGCCACGTTGAGGTTCCAGACCTCGTCCTCCAGCCCGTGGGGCGCGAGCGCCAGCCGGTGCCCCTGGAAGGTGTTGGTGGTCAGCAGCTGCGCGCCGGCCCGGAGATAGTCCAGGTGGAGGTCGAGGACGAGCTCCGGCGAGCGCAGGTTGAGCAGCTCCAGCGAACCCTGCAGCGGCGCGCCCCGCGCGTGGAGCTGCGTGCCGACGGCACCGTCGGCGAGGAGCGGCCCCTGCTCCAGCGCCTTCAGGAAGGGGCTGCTCACGTCAGCCCCAGCTCCTCGCGCACCTCCCGGACGGCACGCACCATCACCTCCAGCTTCCGCCTGGCTTCCTCCTCGGTACGCGTCTTGAGGCCGCAGTCGGGATCGACGTAGACCCGGTCGGCAGGAAGCACCTCCAACGCGCGGTAGATGCCCTGCTTCACCTCCTCCACGCTCTCGATCCGGTGGCTGTGGACGTCGATCACGCCCAACCCGATCTCCTTGCCGTGGGAGGGATAGCGGCGCAGCAGGTCGAGCAGCGCGTAGCCGCCGTTGGCCATCTCCAGGTCGAGCTGGGCCACGGGCAGCGAGAGGATGGCCGGGAAGACCTCCTCCCAGCGGCCGTAGCAGATGTGGCTGATGGTGTGGGCCCGGAGCCCCTCGGTCACCCTTCCCAGGGCCTCGATCGCCAGGTCGATCTCCTCCGGCCGGGTGGAGATGGCCGGCTCGTCGATCTGGATGAACTGCGCCCCGGCTTCCTCCAGCGCCCGCGCCTCCTCGTGGAGCGCCTCCGCCAGCGCCAGGGCGAGGCTCCTGCGGTCGGGGTAGTACTCGTTGAAGGACCAGTCGCACATCGTGTAGGGACCGGTCAGGATCGCCTTGACCGGCCGGTCGGTCAGCGCCTGGGCTTCGCGCCAGCGCTCCACCGTGAGCGGGCGGACCCGGCGCACCGGCCCGACCACGATCGGCTTCCGGTAGTAGCGGTTCCCGTAGGAGCGGACCGGGCCCGAGATGGTGAAACCCTCCAGGAGCTCGGCGAAGAAGGTGGCCATGTCGCCCCGCTCCATCTCGCCGTGTACGGGGATGTCGATGCCGATCGACTCCTGGAAGCGGATCCACTCCTCCGTGGCCTTCCGCTCCAGCCGCCGGAGCTCGTCGGCGCCGATCTCGCCCCGCTGCGCCCGCTCCCGCGCCTCCAGCAGCGCGGGCGGCTTGGGCAGGCTGCCGACCCCGGTGGTGCGCAGCGTCCGGTGGGGGACGCCCAGCTTCCTGGGGCCGGTCCGGCTGCCGCCCTGCCCGCCTGTCGTCATCGCCCATCCCCCCTGATCGCCCGCAGCGCCTCGCCCAGCCGTTCCAGCTTGGCCCGGGCCTTGTCGGCCGGGAGGAACTCGAGGCTGGCGCTGGGGTGGAGCGTGATCCGTTCCAGCGGGATCTTCCCGGAAAGCCTGTCGACGAGCCGCTCCGCCTCCTCCACCGGCTCCAGGCGGGGCTGGCGCGCGTCCAGCCAGCCGAGCCCCACCCCCTTGGGGAAACCCCCGCCGGCCAGCCCGTCGACGAGCGAGGGATCGGAAGCCAGGTCGAAGAGCAGGTCGTCCGCCGGCCAGCCGGCCAGCTCGTCCAGGAGGGGCGCCGACGGGCCGAAGAAGAGCGCCACCTGGGTGCGGGCGCCCAGCCCCTCGACCACCCGCGCCGTCGCCTGCCGGGCCTCCGACAGCCAGGCGGCCCGCTCCTGGCGGGCCCTCACCCGGTTCTCCCCCTGCGGGCGGACCAGCTCCGGCTCGTCCAGCTGAAGGACGGCCGCTCCCGCCTCCACCGCCTGCCCGGCCAGCAGGTGGAGCGCCTCGCTCAGGTCGGCCAGCAGCCTTTCGCGATCGTGGTAGTGCTCGTCCACCACCAGCGCGGCCGCGGTCAGCGGACCCGGCAGCACCACCTTCACCCGGCGGCTCGTCCGCCGCACCAGCCAGGCGACCTGGCCGGCCAGGCTCATGCCCCGCGCCGCGATCCGGCCGGTGACCCTGGGGGCCCGGTAGTAGAAGTTGTTGTCGTAGTAGCGCAGCAGGCCGCCCGGCTCGAGGCCGGACAGGTCGCGGACGAGCGGCTCCATCAGGTCGTCCTGCCGCGCCTGCCCGTCCGTGACCGGGTCGAGGCCGGCCTCCTCCTGCTCGCCCACGATGCGCAGGACCGTCGCGTCGTAGGCTGCCGCCAGCGCCGCCGCGCCGATCTCACCCTGTTCGAAGCGGTTCCGCTCCCGGCGCAGATTGACCTGGCCGCGCCGCCAGGGGACGTGCGGGTAGCCGTCCAGGAGCGCGGCCTCGGGGCCGCGCGGTCGGGAGATCCTCTCCTGCAAAGTTCGCCAACCCCTTTTCTGCGTCGGTCTCGCCTCTCCGTTCCGCCCGCGCACGGGGGTGCGGCCTCCCTCCGGACCCGGTTCACGGACCGGAGGGGTACCGCTCCTCGCCCGGCGGGCCGTCGCGCCCGCGGCGCGGGCCCAGGAGATCCCGGAGCGCCGGCTCCAGCCGCGGAAAGCGGAAGCGGTAGCCCAGCGCCAGCGCCCGCGCGGGCAGCGCGCGCTGCCCGCCCAGGAGGAGCGCCTCCGCCATCTCGCCCAGCGCCAGACGGAGCAGCGGTGCCGGCGCGGGGAGCCAGGACGGCCTTGCCAGCACCCGCCCCAGCTGGCGCGCCAGCTCTCGCTGGCGGACCGGCTCGGGTGCGGTGGCGTTGAGCGGCCCGCGCAGCCGCTCCTCCTCCAGCGCCCAGCGGATCAGGCCGACCTCGTCGGCCAGGTGGATCCAGGGCACCCACTGCCTCCCCGTGCCCAGGGGACCGCCCACCCAGAGCCGGAACGGCCGGACGAGCTCCGGCAGCGCGCCGCCCTGGGCGGCCAGCAGCAACCCTGTCCGCAGCAGGACCACGCGCAGCCCCAGCCCCTCGGCCACCTCCGCCTCCCGCTCCCAGGCGACGCAGACCCGCGCCAGGAAGTCGGAGCCGGGGGGCGACTCCTCGGTCACTTCCTCGTCGCCGCGGGGGCCGTAGTAGCCCACCGCCGAGGCGCTGACCAGGACCCCCGGCCTCCGCTCCGCCGCCGCCAGCGCCTCCACCAGCGCCCGGGTGGAGGCGACCCGGCTGCCCCGGATCCTCTCCTTCCGGGCCTGGTTCCACCGGCCGCCGGCGATCGACTCGCCCGCCAGATGGACGACCGCCTCCGCCTCCTCCAGGGCGCGCCGCCACCCGTCGGACTCGCCCGGCCGGGGCCCCGGCAACAGGGTCCGCTCGGCCGCGGGCAGGGCGGGCCAGGGCAGGAGGCGGCAACCGGGAGGAAGGCGCCGCTTCCGCTCCGCATCCGGTCTCCGGCTGAGCACCGTCACCTCGTGGCCGTCCCCGGCCAGGCTCTCGCACAACGCCCGACCGATCAGCCCCGTGCCGCCCGTGATCACCACCCGCACCGCCCACCCTCCCTCCCCGCCGGGCCGCCGCGCGGCGGCGCGGAGCCCCGCTAGAAGGGCGATTCGCTCCGCGCGGGCGCCCGCCTTCCGGGCGGATGAGGAAATGAGGGGGCCCCGGCGAAATCAGGCTCGTAGACCGGAAGGGGGTACCCAGCTTGTCGCAGTCGTACCGGATCGAAAGGGACTCCATGGGCGAGATGGAGGTGCCCGAGGAAGCCTACTGGGGCGCCTCCACCCAGCGGGCGGTGCTCAACTTCCCCGTCAGCGGGCTGCGCATCCCCCGCGCCATGATCCGCGCGCTGGGGTGGATCAAGCAGGCGGCGGCGGAGACCAACATGGCGCTGGGCCTCCTGGACGCGGAACGGGGGCGGGCCATCGTCCAGGCGGCCGGCGAGGTGGCGGAGGGCCGCTGGGACGACCAGTTCGTGGTGGACGTCTTCCAGACCGGTTCGGGCACCTCGACCAACATGAACGCCAACGAGGTGATCGCCAACCGGGCCTCCGAGATCCTCGGCCACCCCGTCGGCTCCCGCTACGTGCACCCCAACGACCACGTCAACATGGGCCAGTCCTCCAATGACGTCATCCCCACGGCCATCTACGTGGCCGCCGCGGAGGCGATCGAGAGACGGCTCCTGCCCGCCCTGCACGAGCTGGCCGACGGGCTCTGGTCCAAGTCGCGCGAGTTCGACGGCATCGTCAAGATCGGCCGGACCCACCTCCAGGACGCCACCCCGATCCGCCTGGGGCAGGAGTTCTCGGGTTACGCCAGCCAGATCGACCACGCGATCCGGCGCGCGGAGGCGGCCCGGGAGGCGCTCTCCGAGCTGGCCCTGGGCGGCACCGCGGTGGGCACCGGGATCAACATGCACCCGGAGTTCGCCAAGCGCGTCATCGATCGGGTGAACGAGCTGGCGGGGATGAGCTTCCGGGAGGCGACCAACCACTTCGAGGCGCAGGCGGCCAAGGACGGCGCGGTGGAGGCGAGCGGCGAGATGAAGACCATCGCCGTCAGCCTGATGAAGATCGCCAACGACCTCCGCTGGCTCGGCTCCGGCCCGCGCTGCGGCCTCGGCGAGATCGAGATCCCGGCCGTCCAGCCCGGCTCCTCCATCATGCCGGGCAAGGTCAACCCGGTGATCGCCGAGTCGGTGATGATGGCCGCCGCCCAGGTGATGGGGAACGACCTGACCGTCACGCTGGCCGGCCAGCACGGCAACTTCGAGCTGAACGTGATGATGCCGGTCCTGGCCTACAACCTGCTCCAGTCCATCGAACTCCTGGCGGCCAGCAGCCGGAACCTCAACGAGAAGCTGGTCGCCGGCCTGAAGGCCAACAAGGAGCGCTGCGAGTCGCTGGTGGAGCAGAGCCTGGCCATGGTCACCGTCCTCGCTCCGCGCATCGGCTACGACCGCGCCGCCGAAATCGCCCACGAGGCGTACGCCACGGGCAAGACCGTCCGCCAGCTCTGCCGGGAGCGGAACGTCCTCCCCCCCGAGGAGCTGAACGAGCTCCTCGACCCGATGAGCCAGACGGTCCCCGGGCGCCGCTGAAGGGCGGGACGGGCGGGGGGCCGCCGCCCTCCCCGGCGTGGCGAGCGGCCCGGGCGAATGGCCCGGGCCGCTCCCTTTCGCGGACGTCTCACCGTCGGGCGATCCTCACCGGCAGCGCGCGGGGCTCAGCCCGCGCGCCCGGCTCAGCGGCGGAGCAGGGGGCTCCCGGCCGGCTGCCCGATCCCCGCCCGGGCCCCGCCGGCCATGGAACGCTCGGCCCGCTCGATGGCGAGCCGCACCAGGCTTCCGCAGTCCCGCGAGGAGACGGGTCCCCACCCCTCGCGCTCCACCACGTCCGCCACGCCCAGCTCGCGCGCCAGCTCGACCTTGAGCGCGTCCGACATCAGGCCACCACGCCGTGCCACCGGTGATCCCACCTTCGCAGCCTGGCTTTCGGCCTGCAGTCGGAGTCTGCCCGCCGGACCCGCTTCGGCGCCAGGAGGAGTCCGCCCGCTCACCCTCAAGCCGCCAGGATCAGCGGGAGCCGACCAGTTCCGAGAGAGCCTGGGCGAGACGGTCGATCTCTTCCTCCGTGTTGAAGAAGCCGGTCGAGATGCGAAACCTCTGCGGCCGCGGCGTCAGGCGCAACATGAACCCCCGCTCCCGGAGCGCGGCCAGCAGGCGGACCGGATCGGACCCGTCGACCTCGAAGTGGAGGAGACCGCCGGCGTTGGCCGGCGTGGTCACCCGGAGTCCGGGGAGCTCGCGCAGCCGGTCGCGGGCGTACGCCGCCAGGCGCCCGACCCGCTCGAAGATCGCCGCCCAGCCCAGCGACTCCAGCCATTCCAGGCTCGCCCGCCAAGCCTCGAGCCCCGGTTCGAAGACGGTGCCGACTTCGAAGCGCCGCGCCCCCTCGGCCAGCTCCAGGCGGGGTTCGTCCGCGGCCACCGACCCGTGGCGGACGCTGCCCCAGCCGGCGAAGGCCGGCCGCAGGGCGGCCAGCCGGTCGGAGCGGACGTAGAGCGCGCCGGTCCCTTCGGGCCCGAGAAGCCACTTCTGCCCCGGCAAGGCGTAGAAGTCGACGTCCAGGCCGTGGACGTCGACGGGGATGGCGCCCGCCGACTGGGCGCCGTCCACCAGCACCGGGACCTCCCGTTCGTGGGCCAGCGCCGCGATCCGGGCCAAGGGGAGCCGGGCGCCGGAGGAGTAGGTGACGTGGGAGAGCAGGAGAAGGCGCGTGGAAGGCGTCAGCGCCCGGCGGATCCCCTCCAGCACCGCTTCCTCCGATCCGTCGCCGGTGGGGGCGAAGCGGACGCCGACGCCGCGGCGCTGGTGAAGAAGGTAGAGAGGGACCAGACCGCCCTCGTGTTCGGCGTCCGTGGCGACCACCTCGTCGCCAGGCTCCCACTCGATCCCCCAGAGGACGATGTTCAGCCCCTCGGTGGTGTGATGGGTGAGGGCGATCTCGTCCGGGTCCGCCCCCAGGAAGGCGGCCAGCCGGGCGCGCAGCGCCTCCCTCCGTTCCATGGCCAGCGGCCAGAGGTCGGGCCAGGCCCGGCCCTCCCCGGCCTCGCGCGCCAGCGCCTCTTCCAGCGCCGCCACGGCCCGCCGGGGCAGCGGCCCCGCCGTGCCCGTGTTCAGATAGACCGCGCGTTCGAGCGCGGGAAGCTCCGCGCGCACGGCTCGGAGGTCCAGCACCGGTTCACCGCCTCCCTGCGCGGAGGACGGGCGGACCACCTGCCTCGGCCGCAGCGTCCCCGCGGATGACCGGGTATCCTTCGGCCCTCCAGGCGGCGAACCCTCCCGCCAGGAGCCGGATCCGGGGGAAGCGTCGCCGCAGGAGGGGCAGGGCGCTCCGCCCGAGGAAGCAGTACGGCCCCCGGCAGTACGCCACCACCCTCTCCCCCGCTCCCCGCGGGAGCCGTTCCAGCGCCTGCGCCCCGGCGGCCAGCGCCTCCGGCGGCAGCGAATGCGCCCCCGGCAGGTGGCCGGCCACGAATTCCGCCGCCGGCCGCAAGTCGAGCAGCAGCACCCGGTCGAGCGACCCGGCCAGCTCGCCCGCGCTCACCGGCGGCTCCGATCCCTGCCCCTCCCCCTGCCCGCCCGCCTCGCGCGCCAGCTCCGCCAGGCGGCCCGAGTGCCGCGCGGCCACGCTCTGCAGCTCGAGCCACAAGCCGAGGATATCTTCACCCGCCAGGCGGTACTCGACGTAGAGCCCACGCCGCTCGGCCACCACCAGCCGCTGCCGCCGCAGGACGCCCAGGTGCTGTGACGCGCTGGCCACGCTGAGCCCGGCTGCCTCCGCCAGCGCTTCGACCGTCCGCGGGCGCTGCGCCAGGAGGCCGAGCAGCCGGAGCCGGTGCGGGTGGGCCAGGGCGCGGGCGAAGCGGGCGAGCCCTGCCAAGGCCTCCCCTTCCGCGGCGGCGCGGTCGTCCGCAGCCATGCGCCCCGCCGGAGACCGATCTCCACCGTCGCCCATCGGCTCACCCCGCTTGGTCTCCCCGCATTCTTTGGTATATTCAATGGCATGATTGAATAGAGCCGGCGGGGCACCCTCCGCGCACCGCGGCGGAGGCGGGGCCTGCCGGCCGGACGCCCGGGAGGGATGACCGTGTTCCAGAACGTCGACGTCGAGGCGTTGCGCTCCACCATCGACCAGGCCGCCTCCGGCGGCAGCACCCGGCAGACCGTCGTCCTCGAGGGCGACTGGAACTTCCAGGACGGCCAGCCCCAGTTCGCCGCCTCGCTCGCCACCCCCAGGGCCGGGCAGGTCACGCTCCAGGCGGATTTCCCGCCCCACATGGGCGGCAACGGTCTCGCCCCCAGCGCCGTCCAGTACTGCATGTACGGCGCCATGGCCTGCTTCGCCTCCACCTACGCGCTGGTCGCCGCGCTGGAGGGCGTCCAGCTTCGCTCGCTCCACGTCCGCTCGACGGCCGACCTCAACTTCGCGCGGTTCTTCGGCGTCAGCGAGGCGCCGGCGCTCGACGCGCTCCGCTGGGAGGTGGAGGTGGAGAGCGACGCCCCCCAGGAGACGCTGGACCGCCTCCTGCGGCTGGCGGAAGAGCGCTGCCCGGCCACCTGGTGCCTGCGCAACCCGGTACCCCTGGAAGCATCGGTCACGCCCGTCGGCCGCCGCTGAGGCGAACGCCACCGGATCTGGCCGAAGCTGCCCGGGCGTCTATTTTTCGCAGCCCGGGCAGCTTTTTTGCGACGCTGCGGCATGTTCCGGGCAGCTTCCGCCCCATCCTCCCTTCGTGCCAGGCGTAGATCCCCCTGTTGGGTGATTTCAGCGCGGATAGGGCCTCGCGTACGCTTAGGTAGGAGCGAGGCTATTTTTTCACGGTAAAGTTGTCTTTTGCCTCGCCCCACAGCCGGCAGGTGCGCGCTCCTGGCGAGGAGGGCGGAGTATGGATCTGAATCTTCTGCTTGCGCGATGGCAGTTCGGCGTCACGACCGTCTACCACTTTCTGTTTGTGCCGCTGACCATGGGCCTGAGTGTCCTCGTGGCGATCCTGGAGACGCTCTACGTGCGTCGCGGCGACATGGCGTACAGGAAGCTGGCGGAATTCTTCGGCAGGCTCTTCCTGGTCAACTTTGCGCTGGGCGTCGTCACCGGCATCCTCCAGGAGTTCCAGTTCGGCATGAACTGGTCGGACTACTCCCGCTTCATGGGCGACATCTTCGGGGCACCCCTGGCCGTGGAGGCGCTGCTCGCCTTCTTCATGGAGTCCACCTTCCTCGGACTCTGGATCTTCGGGTGGGACAAGGTCTCCAAGTCGCTCCACGCGGCCTCCATGTGGCTCGTGGCCCTGGGCACCACCCTCTCGGCCCTCTGGATCCTGACCGCCAACTCCTTCATGCAGGAGCCGGTGGGTTTCGTCCTCCGTCACGGCCGGGCCGAGATGGTCGACTTCTTCGCCCTGCTGGGCAACCCGCAGCTCTGGGTGGAGTTCCCGCACGTCATCTTCGGCGCCTACGCCACCGCCGGCTTCTTCGTCGCCGGCATCAGCGCCTACCAGATCCTGCGCGGGCACCATCCCGATCTCTTCGTCCGCTCGCTCCGGCTGGGGGTCCTCTTCGCGGCGGTCTTCAGCCTTCTGGTGGTGGTGATGGGCCACGCCCAGGCGGTCCACCTGGTCAGCGCCCAGCCGATGAAGATGGCGGCCTCGGAGGCGCTGTGGAAGACCAGCCCGGATCCGGCGCCGTGGACGCTCTTCGCCATCCCCGACAGCGCCAACCAGCGCAACTACCTGGAGATCCAGATCCCGTACGCCCTCAGCCTCCTGGCCTACGGCAGGCTCTCCGGCAGCGTGCCGGGCATCGCCGAGCTGCAGCAGCAGGCGGTGGCCCGCTACGGTCCCGGGGACTACGTGCCGCCCGTCGGCGTCACCTTCTGGAGCTTCCGCATCATGGTGCTGGCCGGCGTGCTGATGCTCATCCTGGGCATCTACGGCGCCGTCCTGATGTGGAGGAAGCGGGACCTGGGCGCGCGGAGAGGCTTCCTGCGGCTGCTCGTCTGGGCGATCGCGCTGCCCTACATCGCCAACACCACCGGTTGGCTGATGACCGAGATCGGCCGGCAGCCGTGGGTGGTGACCGGCCTCCTGAAGACGGCCAACGCGGTCTCGCCGACCGTGAGCGCGCTGGACGTCGGGCTCAGCCTCGGCCTCTTCACCTTGCTCTACGCGGTCATGGCCGCGGCCGACGTCTACCTCACGCTCAAGTACGTCCGGCTCGGCCTGGAGAGCACCGAAGCGGAGGCGGCCCCCGTGGTCGGCGTCGAGCCGGGCGTGGGCGTCTGAGGAGGGAAGGCGAATGGATCTGAACACGGTCTGGTTCGCGCTGATCGTCGTGCTCTTCGTGGGCTACTTCTTCCTGGAGGGCTTCGACTACGGCGTGGGCATCCTGCTTCCCTGGCTCGGTCGCTCGGACCAGGAGCGTCGGGTGCTGCTCAACACCGTGGGCCCCCACTGGGACGGCAACGAAGTCTGGCTCATCACCGCCGGCGGGGCGATGTTCGCGGCCTTCCCCAACTGGTACGCGACCATGTTCAGCGGCTTCTACCTGGCGCTGGTCCTGATGCTCCTCGCCCTCATCGTCCGCGGCGTCGGCTTCGAGTACCGGAGCCGCGACGGGAGCCGGCGCTGGCGGAACACCTGGGATTGGCTGATCTTTGTCGGCAGCCTCCTGCCAGCGCTCCTCTGGGGCGTGGCGCTGGCCAACCTGGTGCACGGCGTGCCCATCGACGCCAAGATGAACTACACGGGGACGCTCTGGACGCTGCTCGGTCCCTACGGCATCCTGGGCGGCCTCTTCGCCGTGCTCGCCTTCACCCTGCACGGGGCGCTCTTCCTGGCGCTGAAGACCGAGGGCGAGCTCCGCGACCGGGCGGTGGGCACCGCGCGCCGGGTGGGCGCCGTGACCACGGTGGTGGCCGCTCTCTTCGCGGTCTACAGCTACTTCGCCACGGACCTCTTCCAGAAGCCGGGCTTCCTGCCGGGTCTCCTGGTGGTGGTCGGCGGCCTGGCGCTGCTGGCGGTGCGGCCGATGCTCGACCGCGGCCGCGACGGCTGGGCCTTCGTGCTCAACGGCGTGATGATCGTCGCCGCGGTGGCCACCATCTTCCTGGGGCTCTACCCGAACGTGATGATCTCCAGCCTCAACCCGGCCTGGAATCTGACCGTCTACAACGCCTCCTCCAGCCCGTACACGCTGAAGGTGATGACCATCGTCGCGGTCACTCTGGTCCCCTTCGTCCTCGCCTACCAGGCCTGGACCTACTGGATCTTCCGGAAGCGGATCGGCGTCCGCGAGAGGCTGATCTACTGAGGGCGACGGCCTGGCTGGCTTCGCGAGCCTGCACGTGGGAGATTAGGAAGCAAGGGTGGGGCCGGCCCCCTGGGGCCGGCCCCCGCGTCGAGGTGAGGCTCCGGTCATGGGCATGGACCGCAGGTTGATCGCGCGGGTACGGCCGGTCCGCCACCTGCTCGTCCTGGTGGTGGTCCTGGGGCTGGTGGCCGGCTTGCTCACCGCCGCCCAGGCCTGGCTTCTCTCGGGTATCGTCGACCGGGTTCTCCTGCGCGGGGCCGCCCTCCCCGCCCTGACGGGCGCCGCGGCCGCCCTGCTGGCCGTGATGCTGGCCAGGGCGCTCCTCGCCTGGGGGAGCGATCTGGCGGCCTTCGAGCTGGCCGCGCGGGTGAAGCAGGAGCTGCGCGAGCGGCTGGCCGGCCATCTCCTGGCGACGGGCCCGGCCAAGGCGGTGGGCGAGCAGGGCGGCGAGCTGGCCAACACGCTGCTGGAGGGCGTCGAACAGCTGGAGAGCTACCTGAGCCGCTACCTGCCGCAGCTCGCCCTGGCCGCCCTGGTGCCGCTCCTGCTGGTCGCCTTCGTCTTCCCGCGCGACTGGGTCTCCGGGCTCCTCTTCCTGGTCACCCTGCCGCTCCTGCCCTTCTTCATGTGGCTGATCGGAAGCCAGGCCGCGGTGGCAGCCCGGCGGCGGTGGGGGGAGATGGCGCGCCTGAGCGCCCACTTCCTGGACGTGGTGCAGGGGCTGCCGACGCTCAAGCTCTTCGGCCTGGAACGGGTGGAGGAACAGGCGGTGGCGCGGGTGAGCGACCGCTTCCGCACCGCCACCATGGCCACCCTGCGGATCGCCTTCCTGTCGGCGCTGGCACTGGAGCTCCTGGCCTCGATCAGCACCGCGGTGGTGGCGGTGGCGCTGGCGCTCCGCCTGCTGAGCGGCGGCATCCCCTTCCGCGACGCCTTCTTCGTGCTGCTGCTGGCGCCGGAGATCTACCAGCCGCTGCGCACGCTGGGCACCCAGTTCCACGCCTCCGCCACCGGCGCCGCCGCCAGCCGGCGGATCTTCGAGATCCTGGAGCAGCCGGCCGCCTGGCCGGAGACGGAAGGCACGGCCGGGCGGGCGCAGGATGCCGTCCCATCTCCCGCGGCGGTGCCCGCCGGCACGGGCGCCGTCCGTTTCCAGGGGGTCACCTTCACCTACCCCGGGGCCGGCCGGCCCGCCGTGGAGGAGCTCGACCTCGCCGTCGAGCCGGGTGAGCGGGTCGCGCTGGTGGGGCCGACGGGCGCCGGGAAGAGCACCGTCCTCGCGCTCTGGATGGGCTTCCTCCGGCCGGATGCGGGCGTGATCCGGGTGGGCGGGCGCCCCCTGGAGGAGATCGGACCGCTCGCCTGGCGCGCCCAGGTGGCCCTGGTCCCCCAGCAGCCCTACCTCTTCGCCGGAAGCGTGGCGGAGAACCTGCGCCTGGCCAAGCCGGGAGCCGGCGAGGCGGAGCTCTGGGCGGCGCTCCGGGCGGCCGGGGCGGAGGAGTTCGTCCGCCGCCTGCCCTTCGGCCTGGAGACGGAGCTGGGCGAGGAAGGGGCCGGTCTCTCGGGCGGCGAGCGGCAGCGCCTGGCCATCGCGCGCGCCTGGCTGCGCGGCGCCCCCTGGCTGGTGATGGACGAGCCCACCGCCCACCTCGACCCCGAGAGCGAGGCGCTGGTCCAGGAGGCGCTCCGCCGCCTGCTGGCCGGTCGCGGCGCGCTGGTGGTGGCCCACCGGCTGGCCACCATCCGGCAGATGGACCGCATCCTGGTCCTCCGGGAGGGCCGGCTGGTGGAGTCGGGCTCGCACCGGGAGCTGCTCCGGCAGGGCGGGCTCTACGCGCGGCTCGCGCGGGCCTACGTGGGATCGGGCGCACCGGCCGGCGCCGGGCAGGGGGAGGGGTAGCGGTGGACGGGGTCCTGCGGCGCTGGCTCGGCTTCCTCCGGCCGCTCCGGCGGCGGGTCTCGCTGGGGCTCCTGCTCGGCCTGCTCACCGTGGGCTCCAACGTCGGCCTGCTGGCCGTCTCGGGCTACCTGATCTCGGCCTCCGCCCTCCGCCCCAGCACCATCCTGCTCCTCTGGGTGCCCATCGTGGGGGTCCGCTTCTTCGGCATCGCCCGGGGCGTCTTCCGCTACCTGGAGCGGCTGGTCACCCACGACGCCACCTTCCGCCTCCTGGCCGAGCTGCGGGTCACCTTCTACCGGGCGCTGGCGCCGCTGGCACCCGCCGGGCTGGGCGGGATCCGCCGGGGCGATCTGCTCAGCCGCATGGTCCAGGACGTGGAGACGCTCCAGAACCTCTTCCTGCGGCTGCTCTACCCGCCGGCGGTGGCGGCGCTCACCCTCCTCCTGGGCTGGGCGATCCTGGCCCCGCGGGGGCTCGCCCTCGCCCTGGCCTTCAGCCTCTTCTACCTGCTGGCGGGGGCGGTGCTGCCCGCCCTCTCCCACCGCCTGGCGCGGCAGGAGGCGGAGGCGCTGCCCGCCGCCCGGGCGGAGCTGACCACCCTGGGCGTGGACGCGGTCCATGGGATGACCGAACTGGTCGCCTTCTCCCAGGAAGGCGCATGGACTCGCCGCCTGGCCGCCGCCAGCGCCCGCCTCATCCGGCACCAGCGCGGGCTGCGCCGCGCCGAGGCGCTGACCGGCGCGCTGCTCGGTCTCTCCCAGAACCTGGCCATGGCCGCGGTCCTCCTGCTCGCCGTGCCTCGGGTCCGCGCGGGCCACCTGCCCGGCCCCGAGGTGGCCGCCGTCGCGCTGGCCGCCCTGGCGGCCTTCGAGGCGGTGATGCCGCTGCCCGCCGCCCTGGCGGGCCTGGGCGAGAGCGTCCAGGCCTCCCGGCGGCTGGAGGAGCTGGAGCGGACGCCCCCGCCGGTGCCCGAGCCTCCCCTGCCGCCGCTGACCTCAGGACCGGTCTCTGCGTCGCCCTCCGCGGCGCCGGCCGAGCAGGTCGAGCCGGTGGCCGCCGGGCCGGTCCGCCTGGAGGTGCGGGGGCTCCGCTACACCTACCCGGGCGCGGAGCGGCCGGCGCTCGCGGACCTGGACCTCTCGCTCGCGCCGGGCGCGCGGGTGGCGCTGGTGGGGCCCAGCGGATCGGGCAAGAGCACGCTCCTCGACCTGCTCGTCCGCTTCCGCGACCCCGAGGCGGGGGAGATCCTCCTGGACGGCCGCCCCACCCGCGGCATGGAGCCGGCGCTCGTCCGCTCCTTCTTCAGCGTGGTGGCCCAGGAGAGCCACCTCTTCCACGCCAGCCTGGGCGAGAACCTGCGCCTGGGCCGCCCGGGCGCGGGCGAAGCGGAGCTGCGCGGGGCGCTCCGGGTGGCGCAGCTGGAGGAATGGTGGGCCGGGCTTCCCGAGGGTATGGCGACGCAGGTGGGCGAGGCCGGGCTCCGGCTCTCGGGCGGCGAGCGACGGCGGGTGGCGGTGGCGCGGGCGCTCCTGCGGCCGGCTCCGATCCTCCTCCTGGACGAACCCGCCGGCGGCCTGGACGCGCTGACCGAGCAGCGGCTGATGGAGGCGCTCCTGGCCCACCTGGGGGAGCGGAGCCTCCTCCTGGTCACCCACCGTCTGGCCGGCCTGGAGGCGATGGACGAGATCGTGGTCCTCCATCGCGGGCGGGTGGTGGAGCGCGGGCGCCACCGGCAGCTTCTCGCCCGGCGCGGCCTCTACCGGCGCATGTGGGAGCTGGAGCAGGAGCTGCTGGTGGAGGAGCCGGCCCTGCTGGAGGCTCCGCCTCAGCGGGGTTGACCGGAGGAGGGGGAGGCCTGCTCGGCCGCCTCCTTCAGGCGGCGGAGGCCCTCGGCGAAGGGCGGGCGGATCACGCCCAGCTCGGTGACGAAGGCGGTCACCAGCTCGTTCGGGGTCACGTCGAAGGCGGGGTTGAACACCTCCACCCCGGCCGGCGCCACCGGCCGCCCGCCGCAGCTCCGCACCTCGTCCGCGCCGCGCTCCTCGATGGGGATCGCCCCGCCTTCCTCCAGCTCCAGGTCGACGCTGGAGGAGGGGAGGGCGACCAGGAAGGGCACCCGGTGCCGCTGGGCGAGGACGGCCAGCGGGTAGGTGCCGATCTTGTTGGCCACGTCGCCGTTGGCCGCCACCCGGTCGGCGCCGACCAGCACCGCCTGCACCCAGCCGCGCCGCAGCACCGTGGCCGCCGTGCCGTCGGTGATCAGCGTCACGGGCAGGCCCGCCTGGTGCAGCTCCCAGGCGGTCAGCCGCGATCCCTGGAGCAGCGGCCGGCTCTCGTCCACGAAGACGCGCAGCCGGCGGCCCCGGGAGGCCAGCTCGTAGACCGGCGCCAGGGCGGTCCCGTACTGGGCGGTGGCCAGGCTGCCGGCGTTGCAATGGGTGAGGACGGCCGTCGCCTCCAGCTCCTCCAGGAGCGCGGCCCCATGGGCTCCGATGGCGCGGCAGTGGCTCCGATCCTCCTCGAGGATGGCGGCGGCCTCCTCCACCAGCGCCTGCCGCCAGGCGCGCCAGCCGCCCACCCCGTCGCACTCCCCGCCGCCCTCCATCACTGCCCGGTGCGCCCGGCGGCGCATGCGCCGGAGCGCCCAGAAGAGGTTGACCGCGGTCGGCCGCGAGGAGGCCAGCTGGTCGGCGGCTTCCTCCACCGCCCGCAGGAAGCGCTCCCGCTCCCGCACCAGCGCCTCCGGCGTCGGCTCCGGCAGTGCCCCGGCCGCCCGCGCGCCCCGCCGCTGCCGCCGCGCGGCCTCGTCCACGCCCAGCACCACGCCGAAGGCGGCGGCGATGCCGATGGCGGGCGCACCGCGGACCTCGAGCCGCCGGATCGCGCCGACAACCTCTTCGACCGTGCGCAGCCAGCGCCGCCGCAGCTCGCCCGGCAGGCGGGTCTGGTCGACGATCACCAGCCCCTCCTCCGTCCACTCCACCGGCCGGATCGGTTCCGTCCTCCCCATCCCCCTTCGTCCCAGGGCTCCACCCTCTTCCCGGATCGGACCCTTCACAGCTTGGCTTGACGGCCCGCCTCCTCGGCGGCGCGCACCACCGCCTCCAGCGGGTCGCCCAGGCTGGCCTGGACCGCCGCCGCCACCGCGCCCTCCACCAGGGGCGCGTCGGCGATGCGGACCCGGATCGCCGGGTCGGAGGCGGCCAGGAGCTCCAGCGCCAGCTTCGAGCTGAGGATGGAGCTGCCGATGTCCCCCAGGACGAGGACGCCGTCGCCCCGGTCCGCCTGGCGGCAAGCCTCCGCGACCCGCGTGGCGTCGCTGCCCAGGCGGCCGTCCGAGGTGCCCCCCGCCGGCACCAGCGGCACGTCGCCCGCCAGCGGGCGGAGGAGCTCCTCGAGCCCCTCGGCCAGCCGCCGGCTGTGCGAGACCAGCACCAGCCCCACCATCAGCCGGCGCCCCCGCCCGGACCGCCGGCCGCCCGCCGCTCCCCCTCGCCCGCCAGCGCCCGTGCCGCCGCCTGCAGGAGGAGCGCCGAGGAGGTGGCGCCCGGGTCCTGATGACCCCGCGACCGCTCGCCCAGGTAGGAGGCGCGCCCCTTGGTCGCCACCAGGTCGACGGTCTGCCTCGCCCCCTGCCAGGCGCCCTCCGCCGCCGCCGCGAGCGCCCGGGCGAGGCCGGCGCCCTGCTCCACCGCGGCGTGGAAGCGTTCCAGGGCCGGCACCAGCGCGTCGACCATGGTCTTCTCCCCGGGCGCGGCACCGCCCCGCTCACGCACCCCCTCGACGGCGGCGGCGAGGGCCTTCTCCACCTCTGCCGCCGAGACCGCCGACCGCCCGGCCAGGGGGGTCGAGGCGCGCAGGAAGGCGGTCCCGTACAGCGGTCCCGACGCGCCACCCACGGTGGAGATCAGCGCCATGGCCACGTCCCGCAGGAGACCGCCCAGGTCTCCCTGGCCGCCGTCCAGCCGCGCCAAGGCCGCCTGGAAGCCGCGGTCCATGTTGGTTCCGTGGTCGGCGTCGCCGATCGCCGCGTCCAGGTCGGTCAGCTCCTGCGCATGTTCGCGGATGGCCGCCGCCATGGCGCGGATCGCGGCGCGAGCCAGCTCCAGGTCCATCTCCTCCGCCATCCGATTCCGGGCACCTCCCCGGCACCGCGGCGCCCGGCGGAAGCCGGACGCCGCGCGTACCTCATGGTAGACGTCTCTTCCCCGTGTCTCCCCCGTGTCTGCGCTCTCCCGGGCTCCGCCGCGCCCGGCCTCCGCCGCCCGCTCCTTCCCCGGAATCAGCGCCGGAAGGCGACCGCCTGGCTCGGCGCCAGGAAGTAGCGCTCCAGCTCGTCGTCCAGCCTGAGCAACGTCACCGAGAAGCCGGCCATCTCGAGCGAGGTCATGAACTCGCCCACCAGGCTGTGCGCCGCCTCCACGCCCCGCTCCCGGAGCACCGCCCGCAGCTCGTGGTAGGCCACGTACAGCTCGCTCAGCGGCGTGGCTCCCATGCCGTTGAGCAGCGCCACCACCCGGTCGCCCCGCTGGAAGGGCAGGTCGTCCAGCACCTTGGCGGCGAGCTCGGCCACGATCTCCCGTGCCGGCCGGAGCGCCTCGCGCCGGACCCCGGGCTCGCCGTGGATGCCGATCCCGATCTCCACCTCGTCCTCGGCCAGCTCGAAGGTGGGCTTGCCGGCGGCGGGCACGGTGCAGGGCGAGAGCGCCATGCCCATGCTGCGCACGCTGGCGATCACCTTCTCCGCGACCGCCTTCACCTCGTCCAGGCTCCTCCCCGCCGCGGCCGCCGCGCCGGCGATCTTGTGGACCAGGACGGTGCCGGCGATGCCACGGCGCCCCGTGGTGAAGGTGGAGTTCTCCACCGCCACGTCGTCCGCCACCACCACCTGCTCGACCCGGATGCCCTCGGCCCGCGCCATCTCCGCCGCCATCTCGAAGTTCATCACGTCGCCGGTGTAGTTCTTGATGATCAGGAGGACGCCGGCGCCGCCGTCCACCGCCCGGATGGCCGCGAGCACCTGGTCCGGGGTGGGCGACGTGAAGACCGCCCCGGCCACCGCCGCATCCAGCATGCCCTCGCCCACGTAGCCGGCGTGAGCCGGTTCGTGGCCGGAGCCGCCGCCCGAGACCAGCGCCACCTTCCCCCGGACCGGGGCGTCGGCGCGGACGATCACCTGCGTCCCCTCCAGCCGCCGGACCCGGTCCGCGTGGGCGGCCGCGAAGCCGTCCAGCATCTCGTCGACCACGTCTTCGACCCGGTTGATCAGCTTCTTCATCCCTGCCACCCTCCCTTTCATCGCGCCTGGCGGCGCCCGCGGCCGACCGCCGGCGCGGGCGGTCCACCGGTGTTCAGGCGCCGCCCTGCGCCACCAGGCCCCAGGTCAGCCAGAGCCCGTAGCCCACCATCAGCGCGCCCAACAGCCATGCTCCCAGCGTCACCCGCCGTCGCCAGCCGGCGTCGAGACCCAGGTCGAAGAGGACGGCCCGGATGCCCGCCAGCGCGTGGAAGGTGACCGTCACCAGGAAGCCGCTCTCCACCACCCACCACCAGGGGTTGCGCAGGTGGCCGATCACCTCCGCCCGGGTGAGCAGCCCGGAGAAGTGGTTGATGACGATGTGCTCCCCCAGGAAGAAGAGGAGCAGCGCTCCCGAGACGGCCTGCAGAATCCAACCCCATGCGGAGTACGAGTGGTTCATCCGCTCACCCCCGCCGCCATGACCGGCCCCAGCATGCGGTAGCCCGCGTAGGCGAAGAGAAGGACGCCCACCGCCATCAGCCCCCAGAACCAGAGCTTCTGCCGCTCGGGCCGGGCGCCGAGCCCCAGGGCGATCAGCCGCACGCCGTTGAGCCCATGCCCCAGGGCGACCGCCACCAGCAGGAGGTCGGCCACCAGGGCCGGCGGTGAGCTGACGGCGTGGACGAAGGCGTCGTAGCTGTCGCTCTGCCGGCGGAGGAGGCTGAGGACGCCGAGGTGGACCAGCAGGTAGGCGGCCAGGAGAAGGCCGCTGAAGCGGTTGAGGGCGAAGGCCCAGCTGCCCAGCGCCCGCCGCCGGGGAGCGAACCAGCGCCGCCACTCCCGCGCGCTCACGGGCGGGACCTCCTCTCTGCCGGGCCGCCCCCGCCCCGGCCGCCCTCCTCCGCCAGAAGCGGCTCCGGCGCCCGCGGCTCCAGGCGGGCGCCCAGGCCCAGGTGCCGCCGCGCCGAGAGACGCCGGAGCGCCAGGATCGCCCCCGCCGGGTCGACGTGGGCGGGGCAGACCTCGCTGCACTCGAAGGCCTGGTGACAGCGCCAGACGCCTTCGGGACCGTCCACGGCCGCCAGCCGCGCGGCCGCCTCCGCGGGGGTCGCCGCCTGGCCGACCGCGCGCAGGGCGGCCGCCAGCGGAGCCGGCCCCAGGTACGCCGGATCGCTCGCCACCACCGGGCAGGCTGCCAGGCAGGCGCCGCACTCGATGCAGTCCGGGAAGCGTTCGCCCCCCGGCTCCCCTGCGTCGCCGCCCCCGGGCCCCTCCAGGACGGCCTTGGGGGGCGCCTCCAACCCCGCCAGCCGCGCCCGGAGGGGGCTCAGGTCGGCCACCAGGTCGGCGACCCAGGGCAGGGAGCCGAGCGGCTCCAGCGTCAGAAGTCCTCCCGGCGGCACCAGGTCCTCCACCCGGGCGACGCAGGCGAGCCGTTCCACGCCGTTCGCCTCCACCGCGCAGCTGCCGCAGTTGGCGTGATGGCAGGACGCCCGGTAGACCAGGTCCGGCACGGGACCGAAGCGGAGCCGCTCCAGAAGGTCGAGGAGCGTCTCCCCCGATGCGTCCTCCACGCTCACCTCCTCGAACCGGGCTCTCCCCTCGTCGCCCTTCTCGCCCTCGCCGCCCCCGCCGCCCAGGCGGGGGCTCCGCCGCAGGCGGAGGCGGACCGGATAGGGGCGGGCCCCCCGGGACGCCGGTGCCGGGAGCGGGCCCGCCAGAGCCGCGGCGCTGCGGGGCCGCACCCCCGGACCGGGTCGCCCCTCCGGCCGGTGGCTCCTCCCCGACTCCACGGGCGGCGCCGGCCGGTAGAGGCGGTAGCTCCGGAGCGGCAGCTCCGCCGTCCGGCAGGGCGCCTCGAACCCCAGCCTCCGGCAGACCAGGTCGGCCGCCGCCTCGGCCATGGCCCGCGAGGTGGTGGTCTTGCCGCCGGCGATGGTGATCAGCCCGCGCACGCCGTCCCGGCTCTCGTGGTCGAACGTCTGGAAGGTCCGCGAGATCTCCCGCCCGCTCTCCTCCACGTTGCCGGCCACCAGCGGCCGCGCCGCCACGAAGGCGGCGCGCAGGGGGGCGCCCCGGACGGCGGGGATCAGCTGCGCTCCCTGCTCGATCAGCAGCGCCACGTGCTCGGGTGGCACCTCCAGCAGGTCCGGCTCCTCCACCGTCCAGGAAGTGGTCCCGATCAGCGACGCCTGCCGCTGGGGGACGATGATGTCGCCGTCCCCCGGACGGCGGAGGCGGTTGACCACCCGCCGGTTGAGCCGGACGGCGGTGGCCACCATCACCCCCGGGCTGGGCACGACGGGAACGCGGACGCCGGCCAGCGCCGCGACCCGCCCGGCCCAGGGCCCGGCCGCGTTGACCACCAGGGCTGCAGGCTGGAAGTAGAGCCGCCCGGAGCGGAGGTCGTGAACCTCCAGCCCCCGCACGCGGCCGGCTTCCACCCGGACCCCGGTCACCTCCGAGTAGGGCCGCACCACCGCGCCGTAGGCCTCGGCGCTGGCCAGCCAGGCCAGGACCAGCCGGTAGGGGTCCATCGCCGCGTCCTCGACCTGGACCGCCGCCTTCAGCCCGGGGTTGAGCTCGGGCTCCAGCGCCAGCGCCTGCTCGGGCGTGATCTCCCGCGCCGGGACACCCGCCGCCTCCGCCGCCTCCAGGAAGCGCGGCCGGTAGGCCAGATCCTCCTCGTCCAGGGCGATGAAGAGGCCGCCGTTCCGCTCCACCACCTCCGGCGCGATCCTGCGCAGGATGCGGTTCTCGACGGCGCACTCCCGGGCCGACTCCGGGTCGCTGACCACGTACCGGGCGCCGGAGTGGAGCAGGGCGTGGTTCCGGCCGGTGGTGCCGGAGCCGGGCTCGCCCCGCTCCAGCACCAGCACCGGCAGCCCGCGCAGCGCCAGGTCGTAGGCCAGCGCCGCGCCGGTGGAGCCGGCGCCGATCACCACCACCGGCTCCCCCTCCGAGCGTCCCTTCACCTGCTCGACCGGATCGGATCTCGTCGCCTTGATACCCCGCTTTCTCCCTGTGTTCGGGTGGCGGGCCAGGTCTAGGCGCTCGCCCACCCCCGGGCCCGCTCCACCGCTCGCCGCCAGCCCTCCAGCAGCGCCTGCCGGCGCTCCTCGGGCATGGAGGGCTCGAAGCGGCGGTCCACCTGCCACTTCGCCGCCAGCTCGTCCACGTCTTCCCAGACGCCCGCCGCCAGTCCTGCCAGGTAGGCGGCCCCCAGGGCGGTGGTCTCGGCGATCACCGGCCGCAGGATGGGCACGTCCAGGATGTCGGCCTGGAACTGCATCAGGAAGTTGTTCATCGACGCGCCGCCGTCCACGCGCAGGCTCTTCAGCGGCTGGCGCGCATCCTCCACCATCGCCTGGAGCACGTCGCGGCTCTGGTAGGCGATGGACTCGAGCGTGGCGCGAGCGATCTCGGCGCGCCCGGTACCCCGGGTGACGCCGATCAACGTCCCGCGGGCGTAGGCGTCCCAGTACGGCGCACCCAGGCCGACGAAGGCCGGGACCAGGTAGACGCCGCCGGTGTCCTCCACCGACCTGGCCAGCTCCTCGGTCTCGGCCGCGGTCCGGACGATGCCCAGCTGGTCGCGGAGCCACTGGACGGCCGCACCGGTGACGAAGATGCTCCCCTCCAGAGCGTAGACCACCCGGCCGCCGAGTCCCCAGGCGATGGTGGTCACCAGCCCGTGGGCCGAGGGGACGGGCTGCTCGCCGGTGTTGAGCAGCACGAAGGAGCCGGTGCCGTACGTGTTCTTGGCCATGCCCGGCTCGTAGCAGCCCTGCCCGAAGAGGGCCGCCTGCTGGTCACCGGCGACCCCGGTGATGGGGATGGCGGCGCCGAGGAGGCCCGGGTCCGTCTCGCCGAAGCGACCGCTGGAGGGCTTCACCTCCGGGAGGAGCGAGGCCGGGATGCGCAGCTCGCGCAGGATCTCCTCGTCCCAGCGGAGCTCGCGGATGTTGTAGAGGAGGGTGCGGGAGGCGTTGGAGTAGTCGGTCGCGTGCACCCTTCCTCCGGTCAGCTTCCAGATGAGCCAGCTGTCGACGGTGCCGAAGGCCAGCTCGCCCCGTTCCGCCCGCTCGCGGGCACCCGGCACGTGGTCCAGGATCCACTGCACCTTGGTGCCGGAGAAGTAGGCGTCGACCACCAGGCCGGTCTTCTCGCGGAACCACTCGGTCCGACCCTCCTCCCGCAGCCGGTCGCAGATGGGCGCCGTCCGCCGGTCCTGCCAGACGATGGCGTTCGTCACCGGCTTGCCGGTGCCGCGGTCCCAGAGGATGGTGGTCTCGCGCTGGTTGGTGATCCCGATGGCCGCCAGGTCCGAGGGCTCGATCAGCGCCTTCCGCAACGCTTCCTGGGCGGTCTCCAGCTGGCTCTGCCAGATCTCCTCGGGGTCGTGCTCCACCCAGCCGGGCTGGGGGAAGATCTGGCGGAACTCCTTCTGACTCATGCCCACCACGCGGCCGTCGGGGTCGAAGACGATGGCGCGCGAGCTGGTGGTTCCCTGGTCCAGCGCCAGGACGTACTTGCCTGACATCGACATCACCTCACCAGATGGCATGGAAGAGCAGCGCGCCCAGGACGCCGCCCACCAGGGGGGCCACGATCGGTATCCAGGCGTAGGCCCAGTCCGAGTCGCGCTTGCCCGGGATGGGAAGGACGGCGTGCGCCAGGCGCGGGCCGAAGTCGCGGGCCGGGTTGATGGCGTAGCCGGTGGGACCGCCCAGCGAGAGGCCGATCGCCCATACGAGGACGCCGATCAGCAGCGGCACCAGGCCGCCCCCGATGGCGTTGTGCCGGTCGGGGATGAACAGGACGCCCAGGACGAGCACGGCCGTGCCGATCACCTCGGTCAGGAAGTTGAGGGGGTAGTTGCGCACGGCGGGCATGGTGGAGAAGACCGCCAGCTTCAGGTCGGGATCGGCCGTCTCACCCCAGTGCGGCAGGTAGGCGAGCCAGACGAGGACCGCGCCCGCAAAGGCGCCGAGCACCTGCGCCACGATGTAGCCCGGCACCTCCGACCAGGGGAACCTGCCGATGGCGGCCAGGGCCACGGTGACGGCAGGGTTGATGTGCGCGCCGCTGATCCAGCCGACCGCGTAGACGGCGATCGCCACGGCCAGGGCCCACCCTGTGGTGATCACCATCCAGCCGCCGTTCTGTCCCTTCGACCGATTCAGAAGGACGTTCGCTACCACGCCGTCGCCCAGCACGATCAGGATGGCCGTACCGACGAACTCGGCCAGGTAGGGTGACACGTGCATCATCGCCTCCCACGAGCATGCCGCGTCTTTGGCCTCGGGCTCGGGTCCACCCGCCCCCTCGCCGCTCACCCCCTCCCCGGGCGGACTGGGTGTGTGCCACGATGCCCGCCAAGCCCAACAGAAAAGGGCCGCCACGCATCGCCTGGCGGCCCTCCCACCTGCCGGTCCGGATCGCGGGACTTCTCGCGCGGACGTAACGAAGAGAGGCCCCGCGGCCACCCGGCCCGGCACCGACGATGCCAGGCACGCGCGGCGGGACCTCTCCCTCTCTGCCCGTCGCTCCGATCACGAATCGGAACTGGTTGTGAGACCCTCTATTCGTCCCTCCACGGCCGACTCCTCCCGGTGACCGAAACGCTCTTTCTCCATTTCGTCCGCCAGTTGCCAGATCGCCTCCGAGCTGGCGGAGACGGCACGAGCCCCGGCCGCCAGCGCCGCCTCCACGTCCTCGCGGCTCTCCAGCAAACCGCCGGTGATGACCGGCCGCCCCATCTCCCGCGCGAAGCGCGCGACCACGCGAGGAAGCAGACCCGGCAGGATCTCCACCGCGTCCGCCTCTCCCTGTGCCGCCAACCGCCGGGCGGAGGCCAAGCCGGCGCTGTCCAGGGCGAAGACCCGCTGGACGGCCTGCAGCCTCCGCGCCCGGGCGGCGGCGATGACCGCCGGGTGGGTGGAGATGAGCCCGTCGGGGACCACGCTGGTGGCCAGGAAGTCGACCCCTGCCTCGTCGGGGCTGAGTCCCTCCACGCGGTCGCCATGGACGAAGAGCGCCTTGCCCGCCCCGTGCGCCTCCCGGACCAGGCCCGGGAGCTGCACCAGCCGGCTCTCCAGGAGGAAGATGAGGCGCGGCGGCGCGGACAGCGCGCGCTGGAACTCGCGCGCCGTCCGCACGGCGGCGATCACCCGCTGCCCGCCCAGCAGCCGCTCCAGCCGGCCTGTCCCTCCGCCGGCGGCGGTACCGCGCCCTCCGCCCGTCAAAGCCTCTCCCCCTCAGCGCGCCGCTGGCGGCCAGGCCTGCCCCTCCCGACCGGGGACGCGCGTCACCGCGCCCTCGGCGGCCGAACCGACCAGCGCCGCGTACTTGGCCAGGACGCCCGACCGGTAGCGGAGCGCGGGCGGCGTCCAACGCCCCCGGCGGGCCTCCATCTCCGCCTCGCTCAGCTCCACGTCCAGCCGTCTCGCCTCGACGTCGATGACCACGGTGTCGCCTTCCTGGAGGAGCGCCAGGGGGCCGCCCCTCGCCGCCTCCGGCGCCACGTGACCCACCATCAGACCGTGGGTGGCCCCCGAGAAGCGCCCGTCCGTCACCAGCGCGACGCTCTCCCCCAGGCCCGCGCCCACGATGGCCGCCGTCACCCCCAGCATCTCGCGCATGCCGGGTCCGCCCGCCGGCCCCTCGTAGCGGATGACCACCACGTCCCCGGGCCGGAGCCGGCCGCCGGTCACCGCCCGCATCGCCTCCTCCTCGGAGTCGAAGACGCGGGCGGGACCGCGGTGATGGAGCCGCTCGTGGCCGGCGAGCTTGACCACGGCCCCCTCGGGCGCCAGGTTGCCGTGAAGGACGGCGAGGCCGCCCGTGGGGCTGAAGGGCTCGTCCACCGGGCGGAGGACCTGCTGGCCCGGCGCGGGCTCGGCACCTGCCACCTGCTCGGCCAGCGTCTCCCCGGTCATCGATCGCTGCCCCCCGTCCGCCAGACCCGCCTCGATCAGCTCCCGGGCCAGGTAGGAGGTGCCCCCCGCCCTCGCCAGGTCGACGGCGGTGAACGCTCCCCCCGGCCGGAGGCTGGCCACGATGGGCGTCCTCCGGCTGACCGTGTCGAAGTCGTCGATGGTGAGCTCCACCCCCGCCTCCCGCGCCAGCGCCAGCAGGTGCAGGACGGCGTTGGTCGAGCCGCCGGTGGCGGCCACCGCCGCGATGGCGTTGAGGAAGGAGCCGCGCGTCAGCACGTCGCTGGGACGGAGGCCGCGCTCCAGCACGCCCATCACCCTGCGCCCCACCTCCTCCGCCACCCGGTCCTTGTAGGGGTCGGCGGCCGCCACCCCCGCCGAACCGAAGGGCGAGAGGCCGAGGAACTCCAGCGCCATGGCCATGGTGTTGGCCGTGTACTGGCCGCCGCAGGCGCCGGGGCCCGGGCAGGCGGCGTCCTCCAGCTCCTTCAGGTCCTCGTCCGTGATCTTGCCCGCCGCATGGGCGCCGATCGCCTCGAAGACGTCCTGGATGGTGACGTCACGGCCGCGGAAGTGCCCCGGGGCGATGGAACCGCCGTAGAGGACGAGGCCCGGGACGTCCGCCCGGATCAGCGCCATGGCCCCGCCCGGGATGGTCTTGTCGCAGCCGACCAGGACCACCAGCGCGTCGAACATGTGGCCCAGCGCCACCAGCTCGATGGAGTCCGCGATCACCTCGCGGCTGACCAGTGAGGTCTTCATTCCCTCGGTGCCCATGGTGACCCCGTCGCTGATGGCCACCGTGTTGAACTCCATGGGCGTGCCGCCCGCCTCGCGGATGCCGCGCTTGACGTGCTCCGCCAGCCGGCGCAGATGGAAGTTGCAGGGCATCGTCTCGATCCACGTGTTGGCCACGCCCACCAGCGGCCGGCGCAGATCCCGGTCGGTGTAGCCGATCGCCTTCAGCATCGCCCGGGCGGCCGCCCGGTCGCGACCGTCCAGAAGCCCGGCGCTCCGCGCCCGCATCGCCGCTCCCGCCTCGGTCCCCTGCACACTCATGCTTCCCGTCCCCCCCGTCCCGGGCCGGCGGCCTCCCCGGCCGCCGCCCAAGCGATCTCCGACCAGCTCGGCCGCCGCGCCTCGAAGGCGGCGATGGCCGCCTCCCGCGCGAGCGTCACGTCGATGTCGTCCACTCCCTCCAGCAACCGCCGCCTCCTCTCCGGATCGACGCGGAAGGCGGCGACGAAGCCGGAGGCGTCGCGGACCTCCTCCCGTTCCAGGTCGACCGTCAGCTGGTAGCCGGGCTGGTCACCGGTCCGGCGGAAGAGCTCCTCCACCGCCTCGGGTTCCAGCCGGACGGGCAGGAGCCCGTTCTGCAGGCAGTTGGCCTCGAAGATGTCGGCGAAGCTGGGCGCCACGATCGCCCGGAAGCCGTACTGCTGGAGCGCCCAGGGCGCGTGTTCGCGGCTGGAGCCGCAGCCGAAGTTCTCCCGCGCCAGAAGAATGGTGGCCCCCTGGTAGCGGGGCTGGTTGAGGACGAAGTCCGGATCGGGCGAGCCGTCCGGCCGGTAGCGCCAGTCGTGGAAGAGGAAGGGCCCGTAACCCGTCCGCTCGATCCGTTTCAGGAACTGCTTGGGGATGATGGCGTCCGTGTCCACGTTGGGACGGTCGAGCGGCGCCACCAGCCCGGTGTGCCGGGTGAAGCGCTCCATCAGGCACCCGCCTCCCTGGCCGCCGTCGCGGCCCGGCCGCTCTCCCCGCCGTCCAGCCAGCGGCGCACGTCGACGAAGTGACCGGCGACGGCCGCTGCCGCCGCCATCGCCGGGCTGACCAGATGGGTCCGGCCGCCCCGTCCCTGGCGGCCCTCGAAGTTCCGGTTGGAGGTGGAGGCGGCGCGCTCGCCGGGCCGGAGGACGTCGGGGTTCATGCCGAGGCAGAGCGAGCAACCGGAGGCGCGCCACTCGAAGCCCGCCTCCAGGAAGACGCGGTCGAGCCCCTCCGCCTCCGCCCGCCGGCGGACGCCCTCCGAGCCGGGCACCACCATGGCGCGCACCCCCGGGGCCACCCGCCGCCCCCGCGCCACCGCCGCCGCCGCGCGCAGATCCTCCAGGCGGGCGTTGGTGCAGGAGCCGATGAAGACCCGGTCGACCCGGATCGATTCCACCGGCGTACCCGGCTCGAGCCCCATGTAGGCGAGGGCCCGCTCGGCCGCCGCCCGCTCCACGGGATCCTCGAGGGCGCGGGGGTCGGGGACCGCCTCCGTCACCGCCACGGTCATGCCCGGGTGGGTTCCCCAGGTCACCTGCGGCGCCACCCCGGAGGCGTCGAAGGTGAGACTCCGGTCGTAGCGCGCCCCCGGGTCGCTGCGCAGCGCCCTCCAGTGGGAGAGCGCCTCCTCCCGGGCGCGGCCCTGGGGGGCGAAGCGCCTCCCGCGCAGGTAGGCGAAGGTGGTCTCGTCCGGAGCCACCAGGCCCACCCGCGCCCCGGCCTCGATGGCCATGTTGCAGAGCGTCATCCGCTCCTCCATGGTCATCGCCTCCACCACGGGCCCGGTGAACTCGATGGCGTAGCCCTGCCCCACCCGCGGCCCGTGGCGCCCGATGAAGGCGAGGATCAGGTCCTTGGCGGTGACACCGGGGGCGAGGCGTCCCTCGAGGCGGACCTCCATCGTCCGCGGGCGGCGCTGCCAGAGGGTCTGGGTCGCCAGCACGTGCTCCACCTCGCTGGTACCGATGCCGAAGGCGAGCGCCCCGAAGGCACCGTGGGTAGCGGTATGGCTGTCGCCGCAGACGATCAGCTTGCCGGGCTGCGTGAGGCCCAGCTCCGGCCCGATGACGTGGACGATCCCCCGGTCGGGACTCTCAAGGCCGAAGAGGGGCACCCCGAACTCCCGGCAGTTGGCCGCCAACGCCTCCACCTGGCGCCGGGAGACGGGATCGGCGATCCGGTCGGGCGTCAGGAGGCCGGGCTCCGTGGGCACGTTGTGGTCGATCGTGGCCACCGTCAGGTCGGGTCGCCGCACGCGACGACCGGCCCGGCGCAGCCCCTCGAAGGCCTGGGGCGAGGTGACTTCGTGGACCAGGTGCAGGTCCACGTAGAGGAGCGCCTGCCCGCTGGGCTCCTCCTCCACCACATGGCTTTCCCAGAGTTTCTCGAAGAGCGTCCGCGCTGGCATGCGCCAGCCTCCTCTCCGCGTCGCGAGCTCGCAAGGGGGACGAGCGCCGGAGGCCGGCCGGTGACGCGGAGATGGTGGTAGGTATACGGAGTCTGCGGCGGGACTCCTGCCTCCGCGCCTCACCGCGCCGGCCCTCTTCTTGGCCGCCCCGCTCCCGCGCCGGCTCCGATCCGCCCGAGGCAGTTCGCCCATTCACAAGTCCGGACGGTCTAGAGGGCGAAAGGCGCCCCTTTGGTTGCTTTGAGCTGCGTTTTCGGGCGGATTCGCCGCTTCGTCCCCTTGACTTCCTGACAACCGCTTGGATAGCATCGCTGCCAACAACCGGCCGGAACCGGCCGCCCCGCACCCGCCACAATCGACCGTATCCCAGGCGATGAGGGACCGCGCGCGTGCCGCCGGCGGAGACAGAGAGCCGGGCTTGCTGCGAACCGGTTCCGCCAGGCACGAGCCCTCCGTCCCGAGCCGCGCGCTCGAACCATCCCCGCCCCGACCGGGCGTTCCGCTCCGTGCGGAAGCGGGCCGGAGGCGGGCGAAAGTAGGGCGCGCCGACCCGGACACACCGGGCCGTTACCGGGAAGAGAGGCGGAGGCGCGATCCTCCGCGAACAAGGGTGGTACCGCGAGGCGCGAGAGACCTCGCCCCTTCAAGGGGCGGGGTCTTTTTTTCGCCCCGGCGGGGAGTCGCGCCGGGGGCCGGAGAGCCGGAACGGGCGGAAAGGGGGTGAGGCCATGGAGTTCACGCTGGCGGTGAGGGTCGAGAACGAGCCCGGGGTGTTGGCCAGGGTCGCCTCCCTGGTGAGCCGGCGCGGCTTCAACATCGAGAGCCTGGCGGTCGGGCCCACGGAGGATGCCACGGTGTCGCGGATCACGTTGGTCTGCAAGGGGGACGAGCGCGACCGGGAGCGGCTCCGCCGCCAGCTCGAGAAGCTGGTCGAGGTGCTGGAAGCCTGGCCCGTGGCGGAGGAGGCGTCGGTGCGCCGGGAGCTGGCGCTGGTGAGGGTGCGCGCGCATCCGGGCCGGCGTTCCGAACTGCTCCAGGTGGCCGGCATCTTCCGCGCCCGTGTGGTGCATGTCGACCGGAACGCGCTGGTGCTGGAGGCCACCGGCGACCCGGCCAAGATCGACGCCTGGCTGGAGGTGCTGGGCGAGTTCGGCATCGAGGAAGTGGCCCGTACCGGGATCGTGGCGCTCGATCGCGAGCGTCGCGCCGATCCCGTGGCGGAGGCCGAGAGCCGCGCGGAGGCGGCCTTCTAGGGCCTGCCGGGAAGGTTTGGATGGGGGGCAGAGCGATGGGCAGGATCTGGTACGAGGCCGACGCCGATCCGCGGCTCCTGCGGGAGAAAGTGGTGGCGGTGATCGGCTATGGCAGCCAGGGTCACGCGCAGGCGCAGAACCTGCGCGACCAGGGCGTCCAGGTGGTGGTGGGCGTCCGCCCGGGCGCCAGCGCCCGGAGGGCGGAGGCGGACGGCTTCCCCGTCCTCGACGTGGCGGAGGCGACGCGGCGTGCGGAGATCGTCCACATCCTCGTCAACGACGAGGCGCAGCGCGACCTCTACGAGCAGGCGATCCGGCCCAACCTCCGGCCGGGGATGGCGCTGGGCTTCTCCCACGGCTTCAACGTCCACTACGGGCAGATCGTGCCGCCGCCGGGGATCGACGTCTTCCTGGTGGCGCCCAAGGCGCCGGGACACGAGTTCCGGCGGTTGGTCCGCGAGGGCCAGGGAGTGCCGGCGCTGCTGGCCGTCGCCCAGGACGCCAGCGGGCAGGCGTGGGATCTCGCCCTCGCCTTCGCCTGGGGCATCGGCTGCGCCCGGGCCGGCGTCATCGAGACCACCTTCCGCGAGGAGACCGAGTCCGACCTCTTCGGCGAGCAGGCCGTCCTCTGCGGCGGGGTGAGCGAGCTGGTCAAGGCGGGCTTCGAGACGCTGGTCGAGGCCGGCTATCAGCCCGAGATCGCCTACTTCGAGTGCCTCAACGAGATGAAGCTGATCGTCGACCTCCTCTACCAGGGCGGCCTCCCCTGGATGCGCTACTCCATCTCCGACACGGCGGAGTACGGCGACATGACGCGCGGGCCGCGGGTGATCGACGCCCACGTACGGGAGAGCATGCGCCGCATCCTGGGCGAGATCCAGGACGGCACCTTCGCCCGCGAATGGATCCTGGAGAACCAAGCTGGCCGCCCGGTCTACCGGGCGCGGCAACGGCAGGAGCGGCAGCACCCCATCGAGGAGGTGGGGCGCCGGCTCCGCGCCATGATGCCGTGGACGGGGAACCGGCTTCCTCCCGACATGGAGGAGGAGGCCCGGCAGCAGCAGCCCTCGGCCGCCCGCGCGGCCAGCCGCTAGGTGGCGCCGGAGGCGCGGAGAGGAGGCACCGGCATGCGCAGGATCTACATCTTCGACACGACGCTGCGGGACGGCGAGCAGTCGCCCGGCGTCAACCTGCTCCCGGAGGAGAAGCTGGAGATCGCCTTCCAGCTGGAGCGGCTCGGCGTGGACGTGATCGAGGCGGGCTTCCCCGCCAGCTCCGAAGGCGATTTCCTGGCCGTCTCCCGCATCGCCCAGGAAGTCCGCGAGCCGGTGGTGGCGGCGCTGGCGCGGACCCACCCCGGGGACATCGAGGCGGCGGCGCGCGCCCTGGAGAAGGCGGCGCGGCCGCGCATCCACACCTTCAGCTCGTTCTCGCGCATTCACCTCGAGCGCATGCTGCGCAAGAGCGAGGAAGAGGTCCTGGAGATGAACGTCGCCGCCGTCCGCCAGGCCCGGCGGTACGTCGACGACGTGGAGTTCAGCGGCCAGGACGCGGGCCGCGCCGACCCGGACTACATGGTACGCGTCATCGAGGCGGTGATCGAGGCGGGCGCCACGGTGATCAACATCCCCGACACGGTCGGCTGGACGCTTCCGGAGGAGTTCGGGGCGCTGATCGCCACCCTCCGCCGGCGCGTCCGCGGCATCGAGCGGGTCACCCTCTCCGTCCACTGCCACAACGACCTCGGCCTGGCGACGGCCAACACGCTGGCCGGCCTCCAGGCGGGCGCCGACCAGGCGGAGGTGGCGGTCAACGGCATCGGCGAGCGGGCCGGGAACACCTCGCTGGAAGAGGTGGTGATGGCCATCGCCGCCCGCGGCGACCGGCTGGGGATGTACACCGGCGTGGAGACGCGCGAGATCATGGCGGCCAGCCAGCTGGTCCGGCGCCTGACGGGCATGCCGGTCCAGCCCAACAAGGCGATCGTCGGCGCCAACGCCTTCGCCCACGAGTCGGGCATCCACCAGGACGGCGTGCTGAAGGAGCGCCGCACCTACGAGATCCTGGACCCCGAGGCGGTCGGGCTGGACAGCTCCAACCTGGTCCTGGGCAAGCACTCGGGCCGGCACGCCTTCGCCGCCCGGCTGGAGGCGCTCGGCTACCGGCTGGAGCGGGAGCGGCTGGAGGCGGCCTTCCGCCGCTTCAAGGCCCTGACCGACCAGACCAAGGAGGTGCGCGACGGCGACCTGGTGGCGCTGGTGGAGGCGAGCCTGCGCGAGGAAGCCGAAGCCGTGGCCGACCACGGAGGCGACGCGGCATGAGCGAGGCGTGGAGGCTTCTCCTCCTGCCCGGCGACGGCATCGGGCCGGAGGTGAGCGAGGCGACCGAGGCGGTGCTGGAGGTCGCGGCCGCCTGGTTGGAGAGGCGGAGCGGGCGGGGCGTGGCGGTCCGGCGCGGCTGGATCGGCGGCGCGGCCATCGACCGCTGGGGGGTACCGCTTCCCGAGGAGACGCTGGAGGCGGCGCGCGCCTCGGACGCGGTCCTCCTGGCGGCGGTGGGCGGGCCGCGCTGGGAGCACCTTCCGGGTCATCTGCGGCCGGAGGCGGGCCTCCTGGCGCTCCGGCGGGAGCTGGGGGTGTACGCCAACCTCCGCCCGGCCACGGTCTGGCCGGGGCTGGAGGACCGCTCGCCGCTCCGCCCGGAGGTGGTGGCCGGCACCGACTGCCTGGTGGTCCGCGAGCTGACGGGCGGCCTCTACTACGGCCAGCCGCGCGGGCGCGGCGTCGGCTCCGGCGGCGAGATCCGCGCCGTCGACACCATGGAGTACACCGCCGAAGAGGTCCGCCGCGTGGCCCACGTCGCCTTCCGCGCAGCACGGCGTCGCAGGCGCAAGGTGACCAGCGTGGACAAGGCCAACGTGCTGGAGAACTCCCGTCTCTGGCGGGAGGTGGTCTCCAACGTGGCCCGCGACTACCCCGACGTCCACCTGGAGCACCAGCTGGTGGACAGCGCCGCCATGCTCCTGGTCAGCCAGCCCGCCCGCTTCGACGTGGTCCTGACGGAGAACCTGTTCGGCGACGTCCTGAGCGACCTGGCGGGCGGGGTGGTGGGGAGCCTGGGCCTGCTTCCCTCCGCCAGCCTGGGGGAAGGCGGGCCGGGCCTCTACGAGCCGGTCCACGGCTCGGCGCCCGACATCGCCGGTCAGGGGGTGGCCAACCCGCTGGGCATGATCCTCTCGCTGGCCATGCTCCTGGAGCACAGCTTCCAGGCCCCCTGGCTGGCGGAGGAGCTGCGGCAGGCGGTGGACGAGGTGCTGTCCGAGGGCTGGCGGACGCCGGACATCGCCGGCCCGGGCTCCCGCCTGGTGGGCACCGCCGAGATGGGGCGCAGGGTGGCCGAGGCGCTGGAACGCCGGACCCGGCCGGAGGGCGAGCACCCGGCCGGGGTCTCGGAAGCCGCCGCACCGGCCCGCCCCCGCCCGGGCGGCCGGTAGACGAGGGGGGATCGAGGTGCACAGCCATGCGGCCGCCCAGCTCCTCCGCTGCCTGGAGGAAGAGGGCGTCGAGGTGATCTTCGGCTATCCGGGCGGCGCGGTCCTCCCGATCTATGACGCGCTGGTGGATGCGCCGATCCGCCACATCCTGGTCCGCCACGAACAGGGCGCGGTCCACGCCGCCGACGGTTACGCCCGCGCCTCCGGGCGGGTGGGCGTCTGCCTGGCCACGTCGGGGCCGGGCGCCACCAACCTGGTCACGGGCCTGGCCACCGCCTACATGGACTCCGTCCCGATGGTGGCTCTCACCGGCCAGGTCGCCCGCGCCCTGGTGGGCTCCGACGCCTTCCAGGAAGCGGACGTCCTCGGCATCTCCCGGGCGGTCACCAAGCACAACTTCGCGCTCCGGAACCCCGCCGACCTGCCCCGGGTGGTGCACGAGGCCTTCCACCTGGCCCGGAGCGGGCGACCCGGTCCCGTGCTGATCGACCTGCCCAAGGACGTGATGCTGGCCGAGGCCGCCTTTCCCCACCCCCAGGCTCCGCCGGTGCGACGGGGCTACCACCCCCGCCTGGAGCCCGACCCGGCCCAGGTGGAGGCGGCCGCGCGGGCGCTGGCGGAGGCGGAGCGGCCGGTGGTGATGGTCGGGGGCGGCGTCGTGGCGGGGGGAGCCGCGGGGGAGCTGCGGCGCTTCCTGGAGAGGACCGGCTTCCCCGCGGTCAGCACGCTGATGGGGCTTGGCGCGCTGCCGGCCGAGGACGGCCACCATCTCGGTCTGGTGGGCATGCACGGGACCTACGCCGCCAACCGGGCGGTCAGCCAGGCCGACCTCGTCCTGGGCCTGGGGCTCCGCTTCGACGACCGGGTGACGGGGAACGCCTCCCGTTTCGCCCCCCACGCCCGCATCGTCCACGTCGACATCGACCCTTCGGAGATCGGCAAGAACGTGCGCGCAGACCTGCCGGTCCTGGGCGATCTGATCCGCGTGCTGCCCCGGCTCCTCGACCGGCTGGCGGCCATCTGGTCCGCCTCGGGTCGAAGCGACCTGTCCGCATGGTGGGCGGCGCTGGCGGCCTGGCAGGCGCACCAGGGCTGGAACCTCCGGACGCCCATGGAGCTGGGCGGCGAGGGGGGGCGGCCGCTCCGCCCCCAGGGGGTGATCCAGCAGGTGGCGCGCGTGGCCGGTCCCGAGGCGATCATCGCCACCGACGTGGGTCAGCACCAGATGTGGACGGCGCTCCTCTTCCCCTTCCGGCGCCCGCGCCAGCTGGTCACCTCCGGCGGCCTGGGGACCATGGGATTCGGCCTGCCGGCCGCCATCGGGGCGCAGCTCGCCGAGCCGGAGCGGCCGGTCTGGCTGGTGACGGGCGACGGCAGCTTCCAGATGAACGTCCAGGAGATGGCCACCGCCGTCAACTACGGGCTCCCGCTCCGCGTGGTCATCGTCGACAACCGGAGCCTGGGCATGGTCCGCCAGTGGCAGGAGCTCTTCCACCAGGAGCGCTACTCGGCGGTGATGCTGGAGCCGCTGCCGGACTGGGTCCGCCTGGCCGCGGCCTACGGCTGGCAGGGCTGGAAGGTGGAACGGGCGGCCGACCTGGAGCCGGCCCTGGAGGCGCTGGCCGCCTCCAGCGGCCCCGCGCTGGTGGACGTGGTGGTCGACGCGCAGGAGAACGTCTTCCCCATGGTACCCGCCGGGGCGGCGCTGGACGAGGTCCTCCTCGAGAAGCCGGGCCCCCGTCCCTCCCGGCCTGCCCAGGCCGTCCACCGGCCGGCCTGAGCCCGCGGCTTCG
>JASBVM010000047.1 GCA_029961055.1 Bacillota bacterium | reverse complement strand
CCGGCTGGGCGGCGACGGCGCCGGTCTCGGACAGGGGCGCAGCCGCCGCCTCTTCGAGGACGAGGTGGCGGCCGAGGAGCCGCTGGAGATCCGGCTGGTGAGAAGGAGCCTCGAGCAGCGGGAGAGCGTCGCCACGGTCCTGCGCACGCCGGGCGACGACTTCGCCCTGGCCGCGGGCTTCCTCTTCACCGAGGGCGTCCTCGCGGAACGCCGCCAGGTGGTGCGGATCACCTACTGCGTCGACCCCGGGATGGACGAAGACCAGCGCTACAACGTCGTCAACGTCTGGCTCCGGCCCGGCGCCGAGCCGAACCTGGCCGGCGAGCGCCGCTTCGCCGTCCACTCGGCCTGCGGCGCCTGCGGCAAGGCCACCATCGACCAGCTCTGGGCGCGCGGCCTCTGCCCGCTCCCCAGCGGTGCGGGCGGCCGGCTGCCGGCCAGCCTCCTGGCCGCGCTGCCGGGGCGGCTCCGGGCGGCCCAGCCCCTCTTCGACCGGACGGGCGGCCTGCACGCGGCCGGACTCTTCGACGGGGAGGGCCGCCTGCTGGCGGCTGCGGAGGACGTCGGCCGCCACAACGCCGTCGACAAGGTGATCGGGCGCCTCTGGTTGGAGGCGGGCCTGCCGTGGCGGGGAGGCGCGCCCGCGGTGCTCCAGGTCTCCGGCCGGGCCGGCTTCGAGATCGTGCAGAAGGCGGCCGTCGCGGGCATCCCCCTGGTCGCCTCGGTCTCGGCGCCGTCGAGCCTGGCGGTGGAGACGGCCGAGGCCTTCGGCATCACCCTGGTCGGCTTCTCGCGCGGCGACCGGCTCAACGTCTACACCCACCCCGAGCGCGTGGAGCTCGGCGGCGCCGGCGCCGCCGCGGCGACGGCCGACCCGACGGGCGCGCTCGTCCGCGAGAACGGCCTTGCGGGGAACCTCTGAAGACCGGGCGGAGCCGTGGCGCGGTCCGGCGTGCGACCGGCCGCGGCGCCTCCACCCGATTCCGCCAAGGAAGGAGAGGAGCGGGCGGTGAGGGTTCGACTCCCCGGCGGAGATCGCCCGGGCCGCCGCCGAGCGCGTGGCGAGCGGCGTCGGCATCGCCGAAGGCGCCTCGATCAGCGCGCCGCCTGCTCCGCCTGCGAAAGCTGCCGGGCGGCGGAGGCGCTTTCGGCCAGCTGCTCCGCCTGGTAGGCGAGCATGTCCCGGACGTGGCCGAAGCGCGAATGCCGGCGGGCGGCCCCCTCCGCCAGCAGGTAGAGCCGCCCCTGCCGCCGCAGCAGCCCTCGCCGCACCATCCCCCGCAGGACGGCGCGAAGCTCCCGCCGGACCCCGGCCGGGCCGCGGCGCAGGCCGGGAGCCGGAGCCAGTCCGGGGGGCAGGTTGCGGAGCGCCTCCTGGACGCCGTCCAGCGCCTCGGCCTCGGTGAAGGCGAAGACCTCTCCGCGCCCGGGCTCTCCCTGGCTCCCGGTCCGCTCCAGCAGCCACAGCGACAGGAGCTGCGAGGCGGTCACCGGCCTGGCCGCGGCCAGCGCCAGCGCCACCGGCTCCCCCCGTCGGACGGGCCGCAGGCGGACGAAGACGCCCATCCGGCGGCCGGCGTAGGGCTCGTAGCTGATCCCCGCCACCCAGACGCTCTCGGCCAGAGGAAGGAGCCGCTCCAGCGAGCCCCTCATGCGACCCAGGCGGCCGTCCTCGCTGAAGCGCCCCTCGGGCGTCAGGTAGAGCGTCGCCCCGCGCCGCAGCAGCCGCTCCAGCTCCGCCATCTGCCCCTCGATGCGCCGCCGGGTCCCTTCCCTCACCTCGCTCCGGAAAGGTTCGCAGAGCCCCATCCACGAGCTCTCCGCCTGCGCTGCCCGGAAGAGGCGCGGCGACCAGAGGCGGTCCAGCCCCAGGGAGCGGAGGCTCTCCACGGGCAGACCGGAGCGCTCCGCCAGCCGCTCCAGGGGTCCGGAGCGGAAGACCTGCCCGAGCGGGAGCGGCCCGTGCCGGCCCAGGACCTCGTGGGCGAGGCTGAGGATCGGCCGGCTGAGCGGCTGGTTCTCGATCGGCCGGATGCCCAGCGCCCGGAAGGTCCGGCCCCATTCCCGGCGCCGCAGGAGCGGCTCCAGCCACCTGGGGGCCTCTCCGGCCAGGAAGCCCGGTTCGAACATCCGCTGCGAGCCGGCGCTGAAGACGGGATCCCGGAACGAGCCGGTGAAGGTCAGGTGGCTGGTCACCACGAGGCTGTCCAGGTCGTGCTGGTGGTTGGCCACCACCAGGGTCGCACCGCGCCGTCGTGGCAGCCGTCCCTCCACCCGCACCCGGCAGGTGAGGCCCAGGTAAAGCGGCACGACCACCGCCGCCAGCAGGCGGACGGGCAGCCAGCGGAGCGGTGTCAGCGGCCGCGCGCCCACGAGCAGCACCACCAGCGAGCCCGCCGCCAGGAAGAGGCTGCTGGCCAGGAAGAGCAGCCGGTACCCGCGGGCGGCGTCGGGTGCGGCCAGCGCCAGGAGACTTCCGCCCAGGGTGGGTGCCAGAAGGAGCGGCAGGTTGGCGGCCAGCCCCCACAGGCTCAGGTCCCAGGCCAGGTGGAAGGGCGCGGGCAGCGTGTCGACGCCCAGCGCCCAGCCCACCGCCAGGAAGGCGCCGAGCCCGACGCCGAAGGCCAGGGCGAGGAGCGGCAGGAGGCTGGGCGCCGGGAAGAAGGCGAGCGCGGCGGCCGCCAGCGCCATGGGGAGGCCGGCCAGGGCCAGCAGCCGTTTCCTCTCCCGCCGGTCCGACCAGGCCCCCCAGAGGAGGCTGGCCAGCGCCGCCGCCAGGATGGCCAGGACCGCCGCCGCGGCGGTGCCGCGGGAGGGGCTGGCCAGGCCGGCCACCTGCTGGAGGTAGTCGAAGGCGAAGAGCATCAGCAGGTCGACGCCCAGCAGGACCAGAAAGCGCCCCGTCCAGCCCACCTGGAAGTCGTGGCGGAGCCCTGCCGCCGTCTCGGGGTCCGGGGGCGCCGGTGGCGCCTCGGCGCCGGTCTCCTGCACGCCGTTCCAGGTGATGAAGACGCCCACGAGGAGGAAGACGAGCATCAGTTCGAAGGTCGGGCCCTCACCCAGGAAGGCGGCCGAGGCGAGACCGGCGACGGTGCCCAGGAGGCTGGCGGCGCCCACATAGCCCGAGGCGCTCCCGCGCAGGGCGGGGGGCACCCGCTCGGGCAGCAGCGCCTGGTAGGCGGCCAGGCTGATGCTCTCGCCCAGGGTGGCGAGCCAGAAGCCGGCGGCGAAGACGGGGAGGTCGCGGCCGTCCAGCAGCAGGAGGAGTCCGAGGGCGTCCACCGCCGCCCCCTGGAGCAGCAGCTGCTTGCGGGAGCCGCCGCGGGCGCGGACGCGGTCGGAAGCGAGGCCGGCCAGCGGCAGCGCCAGCAGGCGGATGGCGGCCGCCACCGTGGCCAGGCGGGCCAGGGTGGCCGTCTCCTGGGCGGGGGCGAGCCGGTTCAGCGCCAGCGGCAGGAGGATGGTCAGGAGCGCGGCCTCCTGGAAGTTGAGCCCCAGCCAGTAGGCCGCCAGGCGGATCTGGTTGGGGAGCGTCGGGATCCAGGCGGCCGGGCCGGGCGTGCCACCGGGCTCGTGGGAAGCGGTCTCCACTCCTCTCACCCCCTCGTGCGGAGGGGCGCACCTCTCCGTGGAGGGCCTCGCCCCTCCCCCGCTTCCTCTCTCCCCTTCGATGGTACGCCCTGGCGGAAAAGCTGCACCCTCGCCGTCGAAACGGCGAGGGTGCGACCGCCGGGTCGAGACCGGACCCGAACGCCTCCGCGCAAGCCGGAGCCGTCTCAGGCCCTCACGGGGCTGTCACGGCCATCGCCGCCGTCCACTCCTCCGGCGTGGCCGTCCCCCAGCGGTAGAAGGAGAGTCCCACGGCCCCGGCATCCCGGGCCGCCCGGGCGGCCGCCTCGATCTCCAGCGCCGTCGGGCTGTAGATCCCGGTCCCCGAACCCGCGAACAGGTCAAAGGTCTGCCCGATCACGCTGACCGGCACCGGCTGTCCGGCCAGCTGCCGGAGCTGCCGCACCGCGTCGGCCACGTACCGGTAGGCGCGGAGGTAGGAGTACTCCGCCTCGTAGTGATGCCAGTAGGCCATGGGCGCGAAGGCGTCGACCGTCCCGGCCAGCCGCGCGAAGGGGAAGTTGGGCCGCGACTGCGGCGGGTAGGTCACCGCCACCAGCCGGCCCGCCGGCCCCAGGACGGCCAGCGCCTGCCGGACCGCCCCCAAGTAGCTCGCCAGCGCCCCCGGGTCGAGGTTCTCCTCCAGGTCCGGCGCGAAGGCGTCCGCCCGGTCGCCCTCGGGGGTGGCGTAGGCCACCACCTGCCGGCTCCAGGCCAGGTCGTCGGCCGGGTTCCAGAGCGCCGGGTAGGTCCAGGCGATCACCGCCAGACCGGCCGCGTGCGCCCGCCAGAGGAGGTCGTCCAGCGCCCGCCGGCCGTAGAAGCCGTCCGAGGTGGTCGCCACCTCGACGTAGAGGTGGGTGAAACCGCCCTGGAGTGCCCGGCTGATCAGCGTCGCATCCGGGGTGGACTTCCAGTCGCCGAAGAGGAGCCAGAGCCCCTTCCCCGCCACCACGTCGGCCGGCCGGGCCAGGGAACGGAAGGTGACGCTCAGCGAGCCCAGCTCGGGGTGGTCCGGGCTGGAGAAGATGACCGTCCGCCGGGTCCCGGCCGGGCCGGCGGTGAAGGTGGCGGCCACACCCGCCCCGCTCATCCCGCTCTTCAGGCCGCTCAGCGTGCCGGCCCCGGGACCGTCCACCGCCCGCAGCTGGAAGGAAGCGGGCACCGGGTTCCCGTACCGGTCGGCCAGCTCCACCACCAGCCGGGCGCTCTGCCCTGGCGCCAGGATGGTGGAGGGCGCCGCGTGCACAGCCAGCTGCGTGGCCGGCCCGGCCAGCACCTGGAGGACCCCGTCCGCCTCGTCGCCCGTGAAGCCCTGGGCGTAGGCGCCGAATCCGTACCGCCCGGAGAAGAGCGGCGTGTAGCTGAAGACGGCGCTGCTCCCCCGGGAGGTGGCGCTCAGGCTGGGCAGGTCGTACCCGTGCGGCCCGCGCGGCACCAGCGTCACGCTGACCGGCCCGCCCTCCCAGGGGCTTCCGTCCGGCGCGAGCAGGCGGACGGTGATCCGCGTGGCCTGTCCCGCCGTCAGCGTGGCCGGCGAGCCGCCCTCCACCCGGAGCGACCCGGCCGGGTTCACCCGAACCGGCACCGTGGCGCTCCGGAAGGCCCCGCCGGGCACGCTCACCACCAGGTCGGCGGTCCCCGGCGCGAGGAAGCGGGCGCTCCCCAGCGCCCCCGCCCCCGGTACCAGGGCGCTCTGCCGGTCCGGCGCCAGCACCCCTGGAGCACTGCTCCGGAGGTGGACCGGGTAGATCTGCTGCGGCTGGGATCCATCGGCCTGCACCAGCCGGACCGCGAGGCCGGCGGTCGTCCCCGCCGTCGCCTCGGCGGGCAGCCCGCTCACCGCGAGGCTGCCCAGCGGCTGCGCCAGCGCCTGGATGGAGGCCGAGGCGGATGCGAGCCCGGCCGCCTCCGCCGTCACCTGGTAGGTCCCGGCCTGGCCCAGCCGGACCGAGGGAAAGCCGGCCCAGCCCCCGCTGGTCGGGGCGGTCAGCGTCTGCGTCCGGCCGTCGGGTCCCTTCAGCGTCAGGGTGACGGTCCGCCCGCGGTCGGCCCCGTCGACCTGGCCGGTCGTATCCACCACCGCCGCGGCCAGCGGGAAGGCAGCGCCGACCAGGGCGGCCGGCGGCGTCCCGTCGCCCAGCACCAGCCTCTGCGGCTGGTGGACGCGGAGCGTCACCGACCTGGCGACGGCCCGCCCCGGCACGGAGGCGGTCACGGTGACGACCCCTGCCGCCGTGGCCGTGAATCGGCCCGTGGCGTCGACCTGGCCGCTCGTCGCGCTCCAGCCGGCTGCCGCCGGGATCAGGTAGCCCGCCGGATCGTGGCCCCAGGCGTGCAGCTGGACGGTGTCGCCCACGTTCAGCTCGCTCCGGTCGGCCTCGACGTTGAGGGTGCTGACCGCCCGGTTCCCCTGGGCCGCCACCGCCTCCGGCGTCACCTGCAGGAGGCGGTCGACGAGAACCGCCGCCTCCGCCCGCGTCAGCGCCGCGTTCGGCCGGAAGGCGCCGCCGCTGCCCACCATCGTGCCCAGGCCCGCGGCCACCGCCACGGCGCCCCGGGCCCAATCCGGCACGGCACCCGCATCCAGGTAGGGGAGCGGCGCACCGGCCAGGTCCCGGGCGACCCGATCGAGCCCCAGCGCCCGTGCGGCCACCGTGGCCATCATGGCCCGGCTGACCGGCGCGGCGGGGGCGAACCGGTCCGGCGAGACACCGGCGAAGAGCCCGTTCCCCGCGGCCGCCTCCACCGCCGCGTAGTACCAGGCGCCCGGCGAGACGTCGCGGAAAGCGGGGCCGATCCCATCCAGCGGGTAGCCCTTCCAGCGGCTGAGCAGCGCGGCCATCTGGGCGCGGGTGAGGGGCGCGTCCGGCGCGAAGTGGGTCGGATCCACGCCGCCGATCAGGCCGCGCCCGTAGAGATCGCGGATGGCCGGCAACGCCCAGCCGTCCTTCTGGGCGTCCACGTCGACAAAGGGGGGCGCGGCCGCCCGGGCGACCCGGGTCGCGCCGGGCGCCGCCGGCACGACCGGCAGGGAGAGGAGGAGAGAAGCCGCGGCCAGGGCCGCGAGGAAGCGGAGCCCGCCGGCCCGGGACGGGCGGCGGCGGTGGCGTGGATGCATGGATGAACCCCCTCGTGGACTTGAGGGGGTTACCCGTCCGGTACCGCCCTTCCTGTCGAGCGGCGGAAATGTAACCGAATCGTAATCGCGCCTCCACTTGCCGTCCCCGGGGACCGGCGCCGGCGGGACACGGAACGGGCCGGGCGGCCGGTCAGCCCGCTTCCGACGGCTCGGGCGCGAGGCGGACCCGGGCGTCCACGATCCGGCAGCCCCGGCCCGGCTCCAACGCCATCACCGGGTTGAGGTCGAGCTCCGCGATCTCCGGCAGCTCCTCCACCATCCGGGAGAGGCGGAGGAGCAGCTCCTCCACCGCCGGGACGTCGGCGGCGGCGTGGCCGCGGTAGCCCTCCAGCAGGCGGTAGCCGCGGATGGCCCGGACCATGTCGTGGGCGTTCCGGTCGGTCAGCGGGGTGATGCGGAAGACCACGTCGCGCAGCACCTCGACATGGACGCCGCCCAGCCCGAAGGCGATCAGGGGGCCGAACTGGGGGTCGGCGGTGACGCCCACCATCAGCTCCACCCCCCCGCGGATCATCGGCTGCACGAGGAAGCCGTCCAGCTCCTTCTCCCGACCGGCGCGGCGAAGGTTGGCCTCGATCTGCCGGCAGGCGGACTCCACCGCCGGGCGGTCGCGCAGGTCGACGGCCACGCCGCCCCACTCCGACTTGTGCAGGAGCGTCTCCGAGACCATCTTGACCACCACCGGGAAACCCATGGCCTCGGCCGCCTGCGCCGCCTCCTCCGGCGTCCGGACCACGCGGCCGCCGGCGTAGGGGAGGCCGAAAGAGGCGAAGAGCCGCTCGATCCCCTCCTGGTCGAGCCAGCCTCCCCCCCTGGCCAGGCGCTCGCGGACCAGCGCCTTGGCCCGCTCCACGTCCAGGTCCGGGAAATCGGGGACGGCTCCCTCCGGCTCCTCCCGCCACCGGGCGTAGCGGTACGCCCGCGCCAGCGCCCGCGCCGCCGCCTCCGGGAAGCGGTAGCTGGGGATGAGGGTGCCGTCCACCTCCAGCGCGTTGGGCGCGTTCAACCCCATCATCACCGCCAGGACCGGCTTCTCCACGCCGCGCTGGCGCGCGGCGCGGACGGCCTGCGTGACGGCGCCGGTCACGTCCTCGATGGGGACGAGGCCGACGGGGATGAAGAGGACCATGGCCGCGTCGTACTCGGGATCCTCCAGCATCAGCTCCAGGACCTGGCGGAACTGCTCGGCGGTGGCGGAGGCGATCATGTCCACGGGGTTGCGCAGGCTGGCGGCCGGGGGCAGGATCTCCCGAAGCCGCCGCCGCGTCTCCTCCGAGGTCTCGGGGACCTCCAGGCCCATGCCGGCCAGGGCGTCGGTGGCCAGGATCCCCGGGCCGCCGGCGTTGGTCACCACCGCCACCCGGCGTCCCCGGGGCAGCGGCTGGTACGCCAGCAGGGCGGCGATGTCGAACATCTCCTCCAGCGTGTCGGCGCGGATGACCCCCGCCTGCTCGAAGAGCGCGTCCACGGCGGTCTCGCTGGCGGCCAGCGCCGCCGTGTGCGAGCCGGCCGCGCGGTGGCCGGCCGAGGTCCGCCCGCTCTTGACGGCCAGGATCGGCTTCTTCCGGCCGACCCGCCGGGCGATGCGCGAGAAGCGCCGCGGGTTGCCGAAGGATTCGAGGTAGAGGAGGATGACGCCGGTGTCGGGGTCTTCCTCCCAGTACTGGAGCAGGTCGTTGCCCGAGACGTCGGCCTTGTTCCCCACGCTGACGAAGGTGGACATGCCCAGGCCCATGGCGGTGGCGTACTGGAGGATGGCCAGGCCCAGGGCGCCGCTCTGGGAGGACATGCTCACGTGGCCCCGCGGCGGGAAGACCGGCGAGAAGCTGGCGTTGAGGCGGATTCCGGGGTCCGTGTTGAGCAGGCCGAGGCAGTTGGGACCGACGATGCGCATGCCGTAGCCCCGCGCCAGCTCCACCATCTGCTCCTGCATCGAGCGCCCCTCGCGACCGGTCTCGGCGAAGCCGGCGGTGATCACCACGGCGGCGCGCACGCCCTTCCTGCCGCACTCGTCCAGCGCGGAGAGGACGATCCCGGCGGGGACGGAGATGACGGCCAGGTCGACCGGTCCGGGCACGTCCAGGATCGACTTGTAGGCGGGGACGGACCCGACCACGGCGGCCGCGGGGTTGACCGGGTAGACGGGGCCGTTGAACCGGTTCCAGATCAGGTAGTCGAAGATCCGCCGCCCGATGGAGTCGGGGTTCCGCGAGGCGCCCACCACGGCCACGCTCCGGGGCTGGAAGAACGGCTTGAGCGAGGCGACGGTGGCGATCCGCTCGCGCTGCTCGGAGAGCTCGACGCTGCGCCGGTTGGGCTGGATGGCGAAGGAGATCTCGACCCGGTCGTCGCTCTCCGCCTCCCGCACCAGGTCGAAGCCGCTGTCCTCGAAGACCTTCCACATGTCGTGGTTGCCCCGCTCCACCCTGGCCCGGAAGCGGCGCAGCCCGCCCCGGATCCCCAGCAGGGCCAGCCGCTCCAGGAGGATCGAGCCCAGGCCGAGGCCGCGCTTCCCTTCCTCCACCAGGAAGCCCACCTCGGCCTCCTCCGCCTCCGGCGCCGGGCGCCGGCAGACGCCCGCCGCCACCAGCCGCTGCTCCCTGGGTTCCCCCTGGAGGACCACCAGGACGCGCCGCCGGCACTCCGGGCCCTCGCCGCCGTCCGGCTCCCCGCCGCCGTCCACGCCGAAGAGGCTCCGCAGGTGCCCGTCCGGAGCCAAGCGGCGGACGAACTCCTCCAGCCGCTCGCGGTCGGCCTCGCCGGCCGTCCGCAGGGTGGCGGTCTGGCCGTCCCGCAGGATCACCCGGCCGGTGTCGAGCGCGTCCTGTGGAATCGGCGGCTCGACGTACTCCCGCCGCTCGAGGCGGCCCGCCGGGCCGGTGGGATCGCTTGGCACGTCTCTCACCCCGGCCTCCCACTATAGTGGAAACGGACAGCATCATCGTCTCCAGGTCGGGCGAGATTCTTGCGCTCCCGGCCCCGCTAGGAGGCCCCCTCCGGGCAGCTCCGCAGGTAGGCGAGCACCTCGCTCATGGTGGCGGTGGCCAGCGCCACCTTGTCGTCGCCGGCGCCGTAGTAGAGCCGCAACTGGTCGCTCGCCCGGTCCCAGACCGCCCCGGTGGGGAAGATGACGCCGGGGACGTCGCCGGACCGCTCGTAGTCCTGCCTCGGGCTCATCACCCACTCGTCGCTCCGCCGCAGGACGCGGGTCGGCTCCTCCAGGTCGAGCAGCGCCAGGCCCACCCGGTAGAGGCTGCCCGAGGCGGTGAGCCGGACGCCGTGGTAGATCAGGAGCCAGCCCTCCGGCGTCTCGACGGGCGGCGCCCCCAGCCCCACCCGCGCCGAGTCCCACCAGCCGGGTCGGGCGGGCAGCAGGATCTGATGGTCGCCCCAGTAGCGGAGATCCCGCGAGAAGGAGATCCAGATGTGGGCCTCGCTGCGGATGACCGGCCGGTGGATGAGCGCCCAGCGGTCGCCCACCCGCCGCGGCAGGAGGGCCGCGTCCTTGTCCTCGGGAGGGACCAGCATCCCCCGCCGCTCGAAGTTCCGGAAGTCCCGGGTGAGCGCCAGCGAGACCACCGGCCCGCCCCTGGAGAAGGAGACGTAGGTGACCGCCCAGGCGCCTTCCTCGGCCAGCCAGACCGCGCGGGGGTCCTCCAGCCCCCAGACCTCCTCCTGGTGCCGGGGGTCCGGGTAGAGGGTCGGCTGCGGGTCGATCCGCCACTCGTCCACCCCGTTCCGGCTCCGGGCCACGGTCAGGTGGGAGAAGCCGCGCAGATCCTCCACCCGCACCAGGAGGAGCGTCTCCCCGTCCACCTCGACGGCCGCCGGGTTGAAGACCGCGTTGACCGGGTAGGGCCAGCGGTCCGCCGTCAGCAGCGGGTTGGCCGGGTGGCGGCGGAAGAGTCCCAGGGGCTCGGCCGCCGCCCTCGCCTGCAACGCCATCGCCTCACCCCTCCCCTTCCTCTTTCTCCGCACCGGCTCCGCCCTCCGGCGCCGGCACGGCCCGCCGGCGGAGGGTCCGGTTCATCCGCTCGAGGCGAGCCAGCACCCGCCGGTCCACTTCCTCCCGCGGGAGACCGGTCAGGATCTCCATCGCCTCGTCCACCGTGGAGACGGCCCAGAGGTGGAAGCGGCCCTGCTCCACCGCCTCCACCAGCTCGGGGTGGAGCATCAGGTGGCGGGCGTTCCGGCGCGGGATGATCACGCCCTGGCGCCCCGTCAGGCCCAGCGCCTTGCAGACCCGGAAGTAGCCCTCCACCTTCTCGTTCACCCCTCCGATGGGCTGGATCTCGCCCAGCTGGTTGACCGAGCCGGTGACCGCGACGCCCTGCTCCAGGGGCAGCTCCGCCAGCGCCGAGAGGAGGGCCAGGAGCTCCGCGCCGGAGGCGCTGTCGCCGTCCACCTCGTCGTAGACCTGCTCGAAGGTGAGCGAGGCCGAGAAGGAGAGCGCCGTCTCCTGCCCGTAGCGGCCGGCCAGGTAGGCGGCCAGGATGGCGACGCCCTTGGTGTGGTCCGGTCCGCTGCGGGCGCTCTCCCGCTCCACGTGGACCACCCCGCGCTGGCCGGGCCAGACGCGGGCGGTGATGCGGTTGGGCCGCGCGAAGGCGTAGTCGGCCAGGGAGAGGACCGCCAGGCCGTTGACGGTGCCCACCGCCACGCCGTCGACGGCAAGCAGGAGCGTCCCCTCCAGGAAGAGCTCGCGAATCCGCTCCTCGATCCGGTCCGAGCGGTACCGCCGCTCCTCCAGCGCCCGGCGGACGTCCTCCCCGTCGACCTCGGCGGCGCCCCGCTCCGAGGCCCAGTAGGAGGCCTCGTCCAGCACCTGGACCAGCTCGTTGAAGCGCGTGGAGAGCTTCTCCTGGTCCCCGGCCAGCCGCGAGCTGAACTCCACCAGCTCCGCCGCCCCGCCCGGCGCCACCGGCAGGAGCCCCTCCTCCCCGGCGTAGTGGACCAGGAAGCCGGTCAGCCTTGCCACGTTCTCCGCGCTCCGCGGCATCTCCGCGTCGAACTCCACCCGGGTGCGGAAGAGCTTCCGGAAGTCCTCGTCCGCCGCGTAGAGGAGCGAGAAGAGCTCCTGTCCGCCGATCAGGATCACCTGGACGTCGAGGGGGATCGGCTCGGGGCGGAGGCTCCCCATGGGCACCAGGCTGAACTGCTCGTTCAGGTTCTCCACCCGGACCTCGCCGCTCTTCAACGCCCGCTTCAGGGCCACCCAGGCCATGGGGTCGCGGAGCAGCTCCCCGGCCTCCAGCACGAGGTAGCCCCCGTTCGCCCGGTGGAGCGCCCCCGCCTTGATGAGGGTGAAGTCGGTGGTGGCGGTGCCCAGGGTGCTCCGGTACTCCACCTTGCCCACCAGGTTGTAGTAGCTGGGGTTCCGCTCGAAGAGGACCGGGGCGTGGCTCTCCCCCCGGTGGCTGACCAGCACGTTCACCCGGTAGCGCCGGAAGCGGTCCTCGCCCGCCTCCGGGCGGGCCAGCGCCGCCAGTGGCGAGCTCTCCTCCTCCTCCGTCTCCAGGAAGAGGCCGATGTTCTGGACCACGTCCTCCAGGAGCTGGTCCAGGTACTCCCGGATCCGCGCCGACTCGCGGTACTGCGCGCGCAGGCCGTCCACCAGACGGCCGGCCACCGCCCGCGCCGTGCCCGCCCGCAGCTCCGCCGCCGCCCGGCGCGCCTCGCGCTGGAGCTGGTGGTGCTCGCGCACCACCTCCTCCAGGCGGGGCTGAAGCTGGCGCGCCGCCTGGGCCAGCTGCTCGCGGGCCTCCGGGCCGAGCGCCTCCAGCTCGGCGGGGGCCATCGGCTCGCCTCGGGCGCCCAGGGGGACGGTGGCGATGCCGGTGGGCGTCCGCTCCAGGCGGAAGCCCGCCGCCCGGGCCTCCTCCTCCACCCTCTGCCAGAGGGCGGCCAGCCTCTCCTGGAACTCCTGGCCGATGCGGCTCTGCTCCCGCTGGAACTCCTCGCTCTCCAGGGCCTGGCGGAGCTCGCGCCGGAGCTCGTCCACCAGCATCCCCATGGCGGCGGCGAAGACCTCCCCCTCGCCCGCGGGCAGGGAGACGGCCAGCGGCCGCGCCGGGTCGCGGAAGTTGTGCAGGTAGCACCAGTCGTCCGGCACCGGCAGCCCGGCGGCGTAGCGCCGGACCCGGTCCTGGGCGTACGTCTTCTTGCCGGTTCCCACCGGGCCGACCACGTAGATGTGGTGCCGCGGCCGGCGCATCGCCAGGCCGACCTCCATCGCCCGGGCGGCCCGTTCCTGCCCGATCAGGCCCGTCCGGCGGAAGGTGGCCAGCGCCTCCTCCGCCGGCGGGATCTCCTCGGGGGCGCAGCGCCGGCGCAGGTCGCCCGCCCCGAGGAGCGTGCCCCGCCGGCTGGCCGGCGGGCTGGGGAAGCCCTCTCTCTCGTCCAAGCTCTCCGCCTCCGGCTAAGCCTTCGGGGCGACGCGCCGGAGCCCTCTCGCCCGCACCCGCCGGCGGCCTCCGGCGCGGGCCGGCGCGCGTCGCCGCCGGGGAGCGACCGCGGAAACGCCCCCTGGGGCGTCACCCCTGCTCCGCCTCGGGAAGCGGGTAGCGGGGCGCCGGTGGCGCGGGCAGTCCAAGCCGGGCGGCCAGCCTCTCCACGGCGAGCGACGGGCCGTCGTCCATGCCGAAGGTGCCCAGGAGGAGCAGCAACCCGCCGGGGCGGAGCCGGTCGACCGCCTCGGCGATCGCCTCCTCCAGCGAGGCGTGGAGGGAGAGGGGCAAGCCGCCCGCCTCGGCGGCGCGGCGGAGCGCCTCCACCTCCTCTTCCCGCGGGCGGTGGTCGACGGAGTAGCGGGCGAGCCGGTCCAGGCTGAGGGAGACCACCAGCGGCGCGAAGCCCAGGCGGCGGTTCCAGCGCGCCAGCACCCGCGCCATACCGGCGTTCACCTCCCTTCCGCGGTGCCCGCGGACGGCGTGGACCACCACCAGCTGGGGGGGCGACAGGGCGGCTACCGCCCGCAGGACCGTCTCGCAGGAAGCCTCGTTCATGGCCACGTCGTTGACCACGGTGAAGGGGCCGACACGGAGGCTCTCCAGGCGGCGCGGCGGCGCCGCGAAGGTGCCGAGCGCCTCCGCCAGGCGCTCCGGCGGGACCCCCAGCCAGAGCGCCGCCGCCGAGGCGGCCAGCGCGTTGGCCACGTTGTGAAGGCCGACCAGGGCGAGGCGGACGGCCAGCCCCTCGCCCGCCACGACGCCCGCCCTGGCGGCCAGCTCCGGGTCGGCGACGCGGAGGAGGAAGCGGCTTCCTGACCCTCCCGTCTCGACCCCCTCCGCCCGCAGCCCGGCGCCGTCCGCGAAGCCGAAGGTGACCACGTGCGCCCGCGAGGCGGCCGCGAAGCTCCGCACCACCGGATCCTCCCCGTTGAGGACCGCCACCGCGTCCGGCTCCAGGGCGGTGATGAAGGCGCGCTTGGCGGCGGCGTACGCCTCGAAGCTGCCGTGGAAGTCGAGGTGGTCGGGCGAGAGGTTGGTGGCCACGCCGGCGGCGAACCGGAGGCCGGCGATCCGGCGCTGCGCCACGCCGTGCGAGGAGACCTCCAGCACCGCACCCCGGAAGCCGGCGTCCACCGCCTGGCGGAGCCAGCGCTGCAACTCGTGCGCCGGGGGCGTCGTCCAGAGCGGACGGAAGTCGCCGCCCGGCGCCCAGGCGGCCGTCGTGGTCCAGGCGGCGACGCGCCGGCCCCCCGCGCGGAGCAGGTGGGCGAGGAGGAGAGCGGTGGTCGTCTTGCCGTTGGTCCCCGTCACCCCGGCCAGGAGGAGCTCCTCCCCGGGGTGGCCGTAGAAGCGGGCGGCGAGCTCGGGCAGCAGGGCCGCGGGATCGGGGTGGCGGTAGACCGGGAAGCCCCCCGGCGCGGGGGCGTCCGTCGGGAGCACGGCGGCGACCGCGCCGCGCCGGCGCGCTTCCTCGACGAAGGCGGCGCCGTGGACGCGCCCCCCGGGAAGCGCCACGAAGAGGTCACCCCGGCGGGTGCGGCGGGAGTCGGTGGAGATCCCGGTCACCACGCAGCCCCCCGCCCCTCCCTCGAGCCGCCCGCCCAGGCCGGACACCAGGGCCACCAGGGGCCGCCGGGGGGCCCCACCCGTCACGGCAGGCATCGCCAGACCACGACGGCGTCTTCGCCGTTGCCGAAGAAGCGGGGACAGAGGCCCACCTCCACCCAGCCCAGCTCCTGCAGGACCGCCAGCTGCCGCCGGTTGGAGCGCCGCACCTCGCCCAGGAACCAGCGCGCGCCGCGCGAGCGGGCGATCGGCTCGGCCTCCCGCAGGATCCGGTGGCCGAGACCGCGCCCCCGGTAGTCGGGGTGGGTGGCGTTGGCCAGGACGTGCGCGGTCGGACCCTGCACCTGGAAGCCGTAGTAGGCGGCCAGCCGGTGACCGTCGCGGATGGCCAGGTAGACCGTGCCCGGGTCGAGCCAGAGCCGTGCCAGGCCGGGCAGGTCGAGCGGCTCCGGGAAGACCCGCTCCTCGATGGCCGCCACCTCGGGCAGCTCCTCGAACTTCAGAAATCCCAGCGGCCAGGTGACCGCTTCGTCCGCGTCCTTCAACCGTGGCACCTCCCGTCTCTGCGCCCGCAGCCTATGTGAGCCGGAGCGGTGCCGCTTCCTGTCCGCGGAGCTGGAACACGCGGGCCGGGACGCGCATATCGCTGCGCACGAACGGGCTTGGGGGGTGCGCCAGAATGGAGGTACCGCTCAGCCCGCTGGCGCTCTGCCAGCGGGGTTTCGACCTCTACCCGGACCGGACGGCCGTCCTGGACGACGGTCTCCGCATCACCTACGCGGAGCTGCAGAGGCGGATCGAGCGGCTGGCGGGGGCGCTCCGCGACCTGGGGGCGGGGCCGGGCGACCGGGTGGCGCTCCTGGCGCCCAACATCCCGGAGGCCTTCGAGTGCTACACCGCGGTCCCGCTGCTGGGGGCGGTGCTGGTCCCGCTCAACCTCCGCCTCGCGCCGGAGGAGCTCATCCACATCCTGGACCACAGCGAGGCCCGCTTCCTGATCGCCCACACGCCGCTCCTGCCGGGCTTGGAACCCCTGCTCGGCCGGCGGCCGGACCTCCGGCTCCTCACCCTGGGCGGCCGCGTGCCGGGTCACCCCTCGTACGAGGAAGCGACCGCCGCCGCGCGACCGCTTCCTTTCGACGCCGAGGCGGTGGACGAGAGGCAGCTCCTCTCCATCAACTACACCAGCGGCACCACCGCGCGGCCCAAGGGGGTCCGGCAGACCCACCGGAACAACTACCTGAACGCGGTGGACATGATCCTGGCGCTCCACCTCGGGCCCCGGGACGTCTGCCTCCACGTGGCCCCCCTGTTCCATGCCAACGGCTGGGGGCTGATCTGGGGGACGCTGGCGGTGGGTGCCGCCAACGTGATGCTGCGCAAGGTCGACCCGGCCGAGATCTTCCGTCGGATCGAGCGTTACGGCGTGACCCTCTTCGGCGCGGCGGCGACCGTCCTCACCCTGTGCCTGGAGCACGCGCGGAGCCAGCGGTTGCGGGAGGTGCCGGGCCGCGGGCGGGTCCGCTGGCTGGTGGGCGGCATGGCGCCGCCGGCGGAGGTGATCCGTCGCGTGGAGGAAGAGCTCGGCTGGGAGGTGGTCCATCTCTACGGCCTGACCGAGGTGACCGCCTTCGTCACCCGCCACGAGACGACCGCCGAGGAGGCGCTCCTCGACCCTGCCGAGCGCGCCCGGCGGAAGGGACGCCAGGGCGTGCCGCTTCCCCTCGCCGGCCGCGTGCGGGTGGTGCGCGAGGACCTGAGCGATGTCGCCCGGAACGGGGAGGAGTTGGGCGAGGTGGTGGTGCGCGGCAACGTGGTCATGGAGGGGTACCACCGCGACCCCGAGGGGACGGCGCGGGCCTTCGCCGGCGGCTGGTTCCACACCGGCGACCTCGCCGTCTGGCATCCCGACGGCCAGATCGAGGTGCGCGACCGGGCGAAGGACGTGATCGTCTCGGGCGGCGAGAAGATCCCCTCCCTGGAGGTGGAGGGCGTCCTCTACCGGCATCCGGCGGTGGCCCAGGTGGCGGTGGTGGCGGGCCCCCACCCGCTCTGGGGCGAGACGCCGGTCGCCTTCGTCGTGCTGCGCCGGGGGGCCGAGGCCACCCCGGAGGAGCTGGTGCGCTGGTGCCGGGAGCGGCTCCCCCACTTCAAGGCGCCCACCCGGGTCGAGCTGGTGGCTGACCTGCCCCGCTCGGCCGCCGGCAAGATCCAGAAGAGCCTCCTCCGGCAGCGCCTGCTCTCCCGGCGGGACGAGGCCGGCCCTGCCGCCGAGGCGGCCGCGGCGGTGCCCCGGCCGCCGTCATCGGCCGGGGAGACCCGCGCATAAGCATCCCGGTGCGCCGCGCGGCGGACTCCGCAGGAAGGGGCCGGCGCATCGGAGGCGACCCTCTTGCCTCGCAACGGGTTCGGGGAGCGGTGGCGGGGAGCTGCCCCCGGCGGGTCCATGGCGGGGCGCCGCCGCGGCTTGCTCCTGGCCGCCGCAGCACTCCTCCTGGTGGTCTCGCTCGCTCTTCTCCCGAGGGGCCTGCCGTGGCGCAGCCTCGGCGGCTCCTCGCGGCCGCGGCCCGCCGAGCCGCCGGCCGCGGTTCCCATGCCCAGCAACTGCGATCCGCCCGGCGCGCCCGACCGGCGACTCTACGCCTACGTCGCCGAGGAAGCCCTCCCCTGGTCCTCCTCCCCCCCGGAGCGGCTGGACGCGCTGCGCGCGGAGCTGCCCGCCGCCGGGCTGGTGGCCGCCTTCCGGACGACGTTGCCGGACCCCTTCTTCGACGAGGTGTACAACGTCGCGCTGGGCGCCCGCCTCCTGGCGGGAACGGTGATCCCGCCGGGCGAGACCTTCTCGCTCATCCGGACCATCGGCCCCTTCACGCGCCAGCGCGGCTACCGCGACGGCCCCACCTACGCCGGCAGCCGGATCATCCCCACGGTGGGAGGGGGCGTCTGCAAGATCGCCTCCAACCTGTACAACGTGGTCCGCGCCGCCGACCTGCCCGTGGTGGAACGCCACCCGCACAGCATGCTCGTCCCCTACGTGCCGCCCGGACGCGACGCCACCGTCGCCTCCAGCTCCGGCCTCGACTTCCGCTTCCGCAACGACCGCCCCGACCCCCTCCTGCTCTGGGCGGGTATGAGCGGGCGGACGCTCTACATCGCGCTCTACGGCAACATGACGCCGCCCGAGATCCGCTGGGAGCACCGCGAGCTCTGGCGCCAGAGGCCCTGGACGATCCGCGTCCCCAACCGCTCCCTGCCGCCGGGCAGCGAACGCGTCCTCGTCGCCGGCTATGACGGCGTCGCCGTCCACACCTGGATCACCGTCCAGTACCCGGGGGAGCCGCCGCAACGGCGCGACCTGGGCGTCGACACCTACCAGCCGCTCCCCAGGGTGGTGGAGGTGGGGCCGTGAGGACCCTGGCCTGGGCGCTGCTCGGCGCCCTCCTGTGGGGCGTCGCCCCCATCTTCGGCCGCCTCGGCCTCCGCCACGCCGACCCGATGGAGGGGCTGGTCGCCCGCACGGTGATCACGGTCCTCCTGGTCGGTTCCTGGTCGATATGGGGCGGCCGCTACCGGATCCTCGCCTCGCTGCCCGCCGGCGACTGGCTCTTCCTGGGGCTCGAGGCCTTCTTCGCCACCTTCGCCGGCGACCTCGCCTACTACGCCGCCCTCAAGTCGGGCGGCGCCGGCCTGACCGCCATCGGGCTGGCCGTCTCCCCCCTGGTCACCGTCGCCCTGGGCAACTGGCTGCTGGGCGAGACCACCTCGCTCCGCCAGGTGGCGGGGAGCCTCCTGGTGGTGATCGGCCTCCTTCTCGTGGCCGAGAGCCAGGTCGGCCGCTGAGCCGGCGCCCGGCGGCTCAGCGCCGCGCGCCCGCGCGCGACGGGCCCGCCCCTTCGCCGTCCCTGAGCCGGAGGAAGAGCCCTGCGGCGACCAGCGAGGCGCACGCCATGGCCAGCGGCAGCGCCCCCGGACCGGCCGCCTCCAGGAGCCGTCCGCCCGCGCTGGGACCCAGGCCGTAGGCGACACCGTCCGCCAGGCTGAGCGCGGCAAAGGTGCTGGCGCGGAGCCCCGGCGGGGCCAGCCCCGCCGCCGTGCTCTGGAGCGACGGCGAGTGGAAGACCTCGCCCACGGTGAAGAGCGCCATCAGGGCGAGCCAGACCTCCTCCCGCGGGGCGGCCCGCCACCAGCCCAGCTCGGCCAGGGCGAAGAGGAGCTCGCCGGTCACCAGGCCGAGGCGCGGGCGCCGCTCCAGGAGCCGGCCGAGCCAGGGCTGGGTGAGCAGGACGGTGAGGCCGTTGACGGCGACCAGACGGGCGTAGCTGGCGTCGCCGCCGGGCAGCACGGAGCGGGCCAGGACGGCCAGGCTGGTGTGGAGCTGGGAGTAGGCGAGCCCGTTGAAGAAGGCGGCCGCCGCGAAGAGCGCCACCCGGGGCTCCTCCGCCAGGAGGGCCAGCGCCGTGCGCAGGCCGGGCCTCCCCGCGGCGTCGTCGGCACCCGGCGCCGCCGCCCCGCCCCGGCCCAGCTCCGGCGGGACCGCGCGCCAGGCGAGGGTCGCCAGGACGAGGCCGGCGGCGCAGCTCAGCCACCAGGAGAGCGGCGAGGTGGCCGCGCCCAGGCGGAAGCCCAGCAGCGGTCCCACCGTGGCGCCCACGTTGAGGAGCCAGTAGTTGTAGCCGAAGACGCGCGTGCGCAGCGCCTCCGGCGCCAGGTCGCTGAGCAGCGCGCGATAGCTGAGGCTCTCCACCGTGCCCGCCGCCCCGCCGGCCAGGACCGCCAGGGCGAAGCCGGGACCGCTGTGGGCCGTGGCCATGGCGGCCGCGGTCAGCGCCTCCAGGAACGCTCCCAGCGCCAGGCCGGCGCGCCGGCCGGCGCGGTCGATCCAGCGCCCGGCCACGGGCGCCACCAGGAGGCCCGACAGGGAGCCGAGGCCGACCACCATTCCCGCCGCCGAGGCGGGCAGCCCGGCGGTCACCTGGACGTAGACCGTCAGGAAGGGGCCGCCGGTGTAGCGGACCAGGGCGACCACCCCGTTGGCGCCCATGAGGAGCCAGAGGAGAGCCGGCAGGGCCAGCTCCTCCCGGAAAAGGCGGGCGGTCCAGCGGCCCCGCCGCCCCGCCCCTCCCCTCTGCCACCTCGACGTCGCCGCCACCTCCGCCTCCCACGAGTACGCGCGAGCGGCGATGGGCTATCCTCGCGGTGGGGGTGAAGGGGTGGAAGGCGCCGTCCTGCACCTGCTCCGGCCGGCGGCCGGCGGCATCCGGCGCCACGTGGGCGCGCTCGCCTCGGCGCTGGCGGGGGCGGGTTGGCGGGTGGAGGTGGCGGCGCCGGGCGACTTCCTCCCGCAGCTGGAGGCGGCGCTCGACCCGGCCGTGGGGCGGCATGCCGTGGAGGTTCCCGCACGACCCTCCCCCGGCGCGCTGGCCGCGGCGCGCCGGCAGCTGGCCGCCCTGCTGGCCGGCGGCGGGTACGACCTGCTCCACCTGCACGGCACGGCCGCCCTGCTGGTGGCGGTGCCGCTTCTCCGCAGGCTGCCCGCGGGGAGCCGGCCGGCGGTGGCGGTCACGCTCCACAACCTCCCCGGCGAGCGGGGAGCCTGGAGCGGCCTCGGCTACCGGCATCTGGAGCGGAGCCTTCTGCCGCTGGGCGCGCTCTGGTTCGCCGCCAGCCCCCTGGTCCGCCAGCAGGCGCTCCGCTGGTGGGGGCTGCCCGCGGAGCGGGTGCGGGTTCTGCCGGCGCCCCTGGAGCCTCCGCGCGGGCCCGCCGCCGAGCGCCCCTCCGCCTGGCAGTCGGGGACGCTCTTCGTCGTGGGCACGGCTGCCAGGCTGGTGAAGGGGAAGGGCCTGGAGACGCTGCTGCAGGCGGCCTCGCACCTCCGCATGCGCCTTCCGGAGCTGCGGCTCTGGATGGTCGGTGACGGCCCCCTGCGCGAGCCCCTGAGGAGGCAGGCGGAGGCGGCCGGCCTGGCGGGGCGGCTGCGCTGGGAGGGGGCGGTCGCCGACGCGGGGCCCTTCCTGGGGGCGATGGACTGCGTGGTGGTCCCCTCGCGCGTCGAGGCGCTCTCGCTCACCGCCCTGGAGGCGCTGGCCCGGGCGCGCCCGCTGGTCGTCTCCGAGGCGGTGGCGCGGACGGGGGTGGTCGAGCCGGGCGTCACCGGGTGGTCCTTCCCCACCGGCGACGCCGCCGCCCTGGCCGCACGTCTCGAGGAGGTCTGGCGGGCGCCGGACGAGGCGGCGCAGCGGGCCGCCCGCGGACGGCAGCGGACGCTGGCGCGCCACGGTCTCCGTCAGGCGCTGGAAGAGGTGCTGGCCGGCTACGAGACGCTGCGGGCCGGCGGGCGGCGCTCCGGCGGCTAGGATCCGCCGCTCGCAGAGGAGGCGAGACGATGCCGAAACGGAACGAAGGGCTGATCCCCCTCTCCCGGGAACATCACCGCGCACTGGTGGAGGGGAAGAACCTGCGCGACGCGGCGCGCGACCCCGCCGACCGGGCGGCGCTGAGGCGGGCGGCGGAGGGCTTCCTCGCCTTCTGGCGCGAGGAGGGGGCCGGCCACTTCCGCAAGGAGGAGGACCATCTCCTGCCGCTCTACGGCCGCTGGGGTGCGGCCGACGACCCGCGGGTGGTCCGGATGCTGGTCCAGCACGTGGAGCTGCGGGCACGGGTGGAGCAGCTGGAGGAGCGGCTCCGCTCCGGTGAGCCCCTGGAGGGCGACTTCCTCTTCGACCTGGGCAGCCGGATGACGGCTCACGTCCGCCTGGAGGAGGACGAGGTCTTCCCGCTGATCGAGGCGAACGTCCCCGGCGACCGGTTGGCCGCGCTCGCCTCCCTACTCTGAACGTCCCCGGAACACGCCCCGGCGCCGGTCCCGCGCACCCGTCAAGGGGCCGGCCCGCCGCGTCCCGGGGAGACGGAGAAGGGCGGCCTCACCGGCCGCCCTCCCGGCTCGCTCACTGCCTCGGTCGAATCCGCGTCCGCGGGAAAGAGTGGTGCGAGAGGCGGGACTTGAACCCGCACGGCACAAGGCCACACGCCCCTCAAACGTGCCTGTCTGCCAATTCCAGCACTCTCGCACGACGGTTTCGAGCGGCCTGATGATAGCATGCCCGCTCCGGCGGCTCAAGGCTCCCGCTCCCACGACCGCGGCCCTCAGCTGAAACGGGCGATGGCAAGCCTTCAAGAAGGACCCATTCGTCGCGTGTCGAATAGCGCTCGCCAATATCCGTCGTCTACGGGGGGAGCGTGATCACCGTTGCCGTCTTCGCGCCGTCACCGGCCTGGGTCCGCGGTGCCATTCCTGGCCCTTCTCCTCACGGTCGCCCTGCTGGCCGGCTCCTGCGGCGGCTCCACCGGAGGCGGGGCGAAGGCGACCGCATCGGAGCCGATCCGGATCGGTCTCAACCTGGAGCTCTCCGGCCCCGTCGCCACCTTCGGCCTCCACGCCCGGCAGGCGGCCGACCTCGCCATCGACCAGCTCAACGGCCAGGGCGGCGTGCTCGGCCGGAAGCTCCAGGCGGTCACGCTGGACAACAAGTCCGACAATGCCGAATCGACCAACGTCGCCCAGCGACTGGTCAGCTCGGGCGTCGTGGCGCTGGTGGGCCCGGTGACCACCGGCGACACCCTGGCTGCCATCCCCGTGGCCACCCAGGCCGGGCTGCCTCTGGTGACGCCCGGTGCCACCGCCGTCCCCGTCACCGTCGACCCGGCCACCGGCAAGACGCGTGACTGGATCTTCCGCGTCTGCTTCGTCGACCCCGATCAGGGGCGCGTGGCCGCCGACTTCGCCTATCGGGACCTGGGAGCGCGCAAGGCGGCCGTACTGGAAGACAGCACCAACGATTATTCCAAGGGGCTGGCAGCGGCCTTCAAGGATCGGTTCGAGAAGCTGGGCGGCCGCGTCCTGCTGGAGCAGGGCTTCACCCAGGCCGACCAGGACTTCCGCTCGATCCTGACCACCGCCCGCACCCGGTCGCCCGACCTCCTCTACGTGCCGGTCTACTACGACAAGGCCGGGATCATCGTCCGCCAGGCCCGCGAGCTGGGCATCCAGGCACCCGTCCTGGGGGGCGACGGATGGGATTCGCCCGACCTGGTCAAGCTGGCCGGGGCGGCCGCCCTCGACCGCACCTACTTCACCAACCACTACTCCGCCCAGGACCCGGACCCGAAGGTCCGCTCCTTCGTGAGCGCCTACCGGGCGCGCTACGGCTCGGTGCCCGACGCCCTGGCCGCCCTGGGTTACGACGCCGTCATGCTGGTGGCGGACGCCATCCGGCGGGCCGGCTCCACGGATCCGGCCAAGATCCGCGTGGCGCTGGCCGCCACGCGGAGCTTCCACGGCGTCACCGGCACGGTCGCCTTCGACGCGGAACACAACCCGACCAAGCCGGTGGTGGTGATCGCGATGAAGGGCGGGGCGCAGAGCTTCGTCGGCCGCTTCGGGAACGAACGGTAGCCCCGGCCGCGACGGCGGCCCGCCGCGGCCGGGCCCCGGGCAGGGAACGGCAGGACCAGCGGCCAAGGCCTCCCGGCGGGGAGGTGGAAGCCATGGGTGTGCGCGCCGTCCTCTTCGACATGGCCGACACGCTGCTCCATCTGGACGGCGAGCTGGTCTCCCGCTTCGTCGAGCAAGTGGGCGGCCGTCGGATCGATCCGGCGGCCGCCCGCCGTGCCGAGGCCGAGGTGCGGAAGGAGGGCTGGCCCCGGCGGTCGTGGCCGGGGGTCGACCGGAGGGCGCTGCCGACCCTCGACCTGCTCGCCGAGGTGGGCCGGCGCCTCGGCCTGGACGAGCCGCCGGCCCGAGCCCTGGCCCGCGTGCTCCTGCAGGAGATGGTGCGGCGGGGGGAGAGCATCTGGGACCGGCCGGACCGGGAGGCGGAGCCGGTCCTGAAGCGGCTTCGCGCGGCCGGCCTCCGGCTCGGCGTGGTCACCAACGCCGACCGGCACGCGCACACCCTCCTCCAGCAGACCGGACTGGCGCGGCACTTCGACCTGATCCTCACCTCGGAGGAAGCGGGCGTGGAGAAGCCGGACCCCGCCATCTTCCGGGCGGCGCTGGCGCGCCTCGGACTGGAGCCGGTCGAGGCGCTCTACGTGGGCGACCAGCTGGAGGTGGACGTGCGCGGCGCCCGGGCGGCCGGCCTGGACGCGGTGCTCTACGACGCCTGGGACCTCTGGCCCGCGGCCGGCGTCCCCCGCCTCCGCCACCTGGGGGAGCTTCCACCCCACCTGGGACTGGCGTGAGGCCTGGCGGAGGAAGGGCGGTCGCGGACGCAGTAAAAAGGAGGGAAGGAGTCGAAAGATCGGGCTGCTACCCGAAAGGCAGGCGAAAGGCTTGGATCGCGGCGAATCCGAAGCGCTGAGCAGGCTTCCTTTCGAAGGACTGGTCGATCACCTGCGCGAGCTCCTGGCACCTCCCCTGGCCAACGACTGGCCGAACCTCCCCGTGGTGCGGGCCGAGGGCTCCCTCCTCTGGGGGGCCGACGGGCGGCGTTACGTCGACTTCGTGGAGGGCTTCGCCGCCAACAACACCGGCCACCGCCACCCGCGGGTCCTGGCGGCGGTCCGCGAACAGCTGGACAAGCTGGTCCACAGCGCCATCGGCGTCACGGCCTACGAGCCGGTCCTCCGGCTTGCCGCCCGCCTGCGCGAGGTGACGCCGGAGGGGATCGAGAGCTTCTTCTTCGGCAACTCCGGCGCGGAGGCCGTGGAGGGGGCCATCAAGCTGGCGCGGTACGCCACGGGCAGGCCGGCGGTCGTCGCCTTCTGGGGGGGCTTCCACGGCCGGACCTTCGGAGCCATGAGCCTGACCGCCTCCAAGGCCAAGTACCGCCTTCGCGAGGAGCCGCTCCTGGGCGGCGTCTACCACTCCGTCTACCCCAACGTCTACCGTTCGGCCTACCGGGCGGAGCCCGAACGGGTCGCCCAGGAGGCGCTGGATCATCTCCAGCGCCTCTTCGAGCACGAGGTCGACCCCTCCCAGGTGGCCGCCATCGTGGTCGAGCCCGTCCAGGGCGAGGGCGGCTACATCGTCCCGCCCAGGAGCTTCCTGGCGGGTCTGCGGGAGATCGCCGACCGGCACGGCATCCTCCTGGTCTTCGACGAGGTGCAGAGCGGCTTCGGGCGGACGGGCCGGATGTTTGCCGCCCAGACCTTCGATGTCCGCCCCGACATCCTGGTGATGGCCAAGGGGATCGCCTCCGGCTTCCCGCTCTCGGCCGTCGGCGCCTCCCAGCGCCTGATGCGCAGCTGGAGCTCCGCCGCGCACGGCACCACCTTCGGTGGCAACCCGGTCAGCTGCGCGGCGGGCCTGGCCACGCTGGACGTGCTGGAGGAGGAAGCGCTCCCGCAGCGCGCCGCCCAGCTGGGCCCCTCGGTGCTGGAGCGGCTCCGGGAGCTCCAGCGGGAGATCCCCTCCATGGGCGACGTGCGCGGCGTCGGGCTGATGATCGGCGTCGAGTTCGTCGATCCCGCCAGCGGCCGACCGGACGGCGAGACCGCCCACCGCGTGATCGCCGAGGCGCTGGAGCGGGGCCTGCTGCTCTACCCCGCCGGAACCCACGGCGAGGTGATCCGCTTCATGCCGGCGCTCAACGTACCGAACGAGATCCTGGAGGAAGGGCTCTCGATCTTCGAGGAGGCGGTCCGGGCGGTGGCCGCCGAGGGCGCCGCCCTGCGCCGCTGAGCGGGCTCCCCCTCGCCGTCCGGGCGGCGGAAAGAGAACCGGGTGTCGACATGGACGCACAGGATGGGGACGAACTGGCTGCCGCACTGCGGGCGCTCCGCCTGGCCCTGGACCGGCTGGAGGAGGCGGTCGCGCGGCTCCATGAGGAGGCGATCCGGGACCCGCTCACCGGGGCCTTCAACCGCCGCTTCCTGGAGGCACGGCTGGCGGAGGAGCTGGCGCGCGCCGAGCGGTACGGCACGCCCTTCGCCCTCCTCTTCCTGGACCTGGACGACTTCAAACGCTACAACGACCGGCACGGCCACCTGGCGGGAGACCGCCTGCTGGCCGAGCTGGCGACCCTCTGGCGGTCGACGCTCCGCCAGGCGGACGAGCTCTTCCGCTTCGGCGGGGACGAGTTCGTGATCCTGCTCCCCGAGACCGGCCGCGCGGAGGCCTCGGAGATCGCGACGCGCCTCCGGGAGGGGCCCCGGCGGGCCGGTGCCCGGGTGACCATCAGCGTGGGCGTCGCGGCCTGGCCGGAGGACGGCCGGACCCCCGAGGCGCTCCTCGCCGCCGCCGACCGCTGGCTCTACGAGACCAAGCGGTCCGAGGAACCCCCCGGCCCGGTCGAGGGGGAGGAAGCGGCGGACGGACACGGCCGGCCCCCGGGCGAGGAGGGCCCTCCGCGCCCGCCCGCCGGGGAGCCGGCCGCCGGCCCGGCCGGCGGCCCTGAAGCGCTCCGCCTCAACCTGGGGTATGACGAGCTGGGTTCCGTCAGCTGTATCTGGGTGGACGGACGGCCGGTCCGCGTCCTCTCCGTCCAGCCGGTGGAAGGGGATCCGGGGAGCCTCGCCCTCCTCACCGAGGAGGGGCGGTGGATCCTCCCCCGCCGCGCCCTCCACCTCCTGGCCCGTCCGTGGCGGTGAGCGGCCTGCAGCTGCCGCCCGCTCAGGCCGGGCCGCCCGGTGCCCGCCGGTGCGTCGCGGCCCAGGCCAGCCGGAAGAAGAGGTTGTAGGGCGGGAGCGCCGGTCGCAGCTCCCGCCCGGGAGCGGGGAAGGCCGCCTCGATCTCGGCCAGGGTCGCCTCGTCCAGCGGGAGGCGGGCCGCTTCGGCGTTCTGCCGGATGTGCTCCGGCCGCACCGCCTTGGGGATGGCGACCACCGCCGGCTGCCGGACCAGCCAGGCCAGCGCCAGCTGGGTGGCGGTCCGCCCGAGCCGCCGGGCCAATGCCTCCAGCCGCTCCCAGCCCTGCCAGCGGCGGAAGCGGCCGTGGGCCAGGGGGCTGTACGCCAGGGCCAGCAGCCCATGCTCCCTGACCCAGGGCAGGACCGAGCGCTCGGCGCGCCGGTCGCCCAGACCGTAGGGGATCTCGTCGAAGACCAGCCGCTCTCCGCTCCCCAGCGCCCGGCCGGCGGCCTGGAGCCAGCGGAGGTCGAAGTTGCTGACGCCGGTGAAGCGGGCGAGGCCCCGTTCCCGCATCTCCCGGAAGGCCGCCAGCGTCTCCTCGAGGGGCACCGATCGGGTGGGCCAGTGGAGGAGGACCGCGTCCACGTACTCCGTGCCGAGCCGCTTGAGCGCCGACGACAGGGCGGCCAGCGCCTCGCTCCGCCCGGCGTGCGAAGGCCAGAGCTTGGTGACCAGGAAGACCCGCTCCCGGCAGTCACGGACCGCCTCGCCCACCACCCGCTCCGCACCGCCCGCCCCGTAGAACTCGGCGGTGTCGATGAGCGTCAGCCCCTCCTCGATGCCCAGGCGGAGCGCCTCCACCTCCGCCGCGAAGCGGGCCCGCGCCTCCCCCATCCCCCAGGTGCCCTGGCCCATGACGGGGATCCAGACCCGGCTCCCCGGGATCTCGCGCCGCGGAAGCTCCACCCCGGGCGTTCCGGCGGCCGCAGAGCCGGTCATCGCCGCGCCCCCTTCCTCGCTCGCCTCGTCCCCGGTCTGATCCGGCACCGGGCGGCGTACAAGGTGACCAAGTGCAAGAAGCGCCTGCCCTCCGCACATCCTTCTCCCACCCGAACGCGGAGAGGAGGAGCACCCGTGAACCAGGAAGCACAGCGCGACAGCGCCGCCCCGGCCGCGCCCCCGCCCCCCTCCCCCGCGCGGGGGGACCTCCCTGAACCCGGGCGCCGCCGCTGGCTTCTCGCCGGAGCCTCCTTCCTCCTCCTGGCGCTCCTCGCCGCGGCCGGGGCCCACCGCTCCTTCGCGCCCAGGCTGCCGCCGGCGGCGCGGGCGGCGACCGCCCCACCCGCGGTCTCCGTGGCCGAGGCGATGACCGGGGATCTGCCGCCGGTCTCGGTGCTGGTGCTGGGCGTCCAGCAGGCGCAGACGCTCCACCAGCCGCCCCTGACCGACTCCATCCTGCTCGCCCGGCTCGATCCCGGCCGCCAGCGCGCCGCGCTCCTCTCCATCCCGCGCGACCTCTGGGTCCCCATCCCCGGCCACGGCCACGACCGCATCAACACCGCCTACGAGCTCGGCGGCGCGCCGCTGGTCAAGCAGGTGGTCGCCCAGCTGACCGGCATCCGCCCCGACTACTACGTCGTCCTCGACTACGACAGCTTCCGCCGCCTGATCGACGACCTCGGCGGGGTGACCGTCGACGTCCCCTACACCCTCGACGACCCCCGCTTCCCCGCCCCCGACATGATCCACTACCGGCACCTGCTCATCCCCAAGGGCGTCCAGCACATGGACGGCCAGATGGCCCTGGACTACGTGCGCGAGCGCCACGCCGACCCCCTGGGCGACCTGGGCCGCGCCCAGCGCCAGCAGCAGCTCCTGCTCGCCCTCAAGCAGCAGTTCCTGCGCGTCCAGAACCTGCCCCGGATCCCCCGCATCCTGGACGACCTGGGCAGGACGATCCGCACCGACTTCCCCGCCGGCCAGGTCCTCGCCTACGCCGCCGCCCTGGAGGCCGTCCCCCAGGACCGCGTCGCCCACGGCCTCCTCGCCTACGCCAACGGCGCCGTCAGCAACTGGGTCACCCCCGCGGGCGCCGACGTCCTCCTCCCCCACCCCGACGCCATCCGGCGCGTGGTGGCGGTCACCTTCGGCCTGCCGCCCTTCCCGGGCCGCGTCCCGTTGCCGGTGCCGGGGTGAGGCCGGCGCGAGGAGAGGCGCCCGGCGGTTGCGAAGGTGGGTTCGCGGCCCGGGAAGGGACCGCGACCGAAGGAGGCTGAGCATGAAGCCGGCAGAGGTATTGCAGGAGTATGGCCGCAGGGTGGAGGCGCTGCTGAGACGGTTGGTGGAGCGGGAGGCCGGCGCCGTCGAGCAGGCGGCCAGGCTGGTGGCGGATGCGGTGGCGGGCGGGGGCGTGGTCTTCACCTTCGGCACGGGCCACTCCCATCTGGTCGCCGAGGAGGTCGCCTACCGGGCGGGCGTCCTGGTGCCGGTCGACGCCATCCTCGAGCCCAGCCTGACCGGCCACCAGGACGTGACCAAGAGCGAGTTCCTGGAGCGCCTGGAGGGCTTCGGGCGCGCGATCGTCGAACACCGGAGGCTCACCCCGGCCGACGTGCTGATCGTGATCTCCAACTCGGGGAGGAATGCGGCTCCCATCGAGGTGGCGATGGAGGCCCGGGCGCGGGGCGTTCCGGTGGTGGCCATCACCAGCCTGCCGTACTCGCAGGCGGTGGGCTCGCGCCACTCCTCCGGCCGGAAGCTCTACGAGGTGGCCGACGTGGTGGTGGACACCGGAACGCCCCTGGGTGAAGGTCTCCTCCGCCTCCCCGGCCTGGAGCAGCCGCTGGCTCCGGCCTCCGGGGTGGTGGGGATCTTCGCCGTCCAGGCGATCTTCGCGCTCGCCGCCGCGCTGCTGGTCGAGCGCGGCCTCGAGCCGCCGGTCTGGGAGAGCGGGAACCTGGACGGCGCCAGCGAGCGGAACGCGCGCCGGATGGAGCGCTACCGGGGCCGGATCCGCGTCTGGTGAGCGGGCCGGCCGACCCTGGCCTCAGCCGGACGCCGGTTCGTCGACCCGGACATCCAGCACCTTGTAGCGGACCAGCGCGCCGCCGGGAAGCTTCACCTCCACCGTCTCGCCGGCCCTCCGTCCCATGAGGGCGGAGCCCACCGGCGACTGGTAGGAGATCCGGCCGGCGGCCGGGTCCGCCTCGGAGGGCCCGACGATCCGGAGCACCTCGCGCCCCGGGTCGTCGGGGTCCTCCACCTCCACCTCGACCCGGGAGCCGACCGCGATGGCGCCGGGATCGCTGCTGCGGGGGTCGGCGACCCTGGCCTTCTGGAGCGTCGCCTCGAGCGCGGCGATCCGGCGTTCCAGCTGGCCCTGCTCCTCCCGCGCCGCCTGGTACTCGCCGTTCTCCGAGAGGTCGCCCAGTTCCCGGGCGTCATGGAGCCGGGCGGCCACCACCAACCGCCGCCTCTTCAGCTCCTCGAGCTCGCTCTCCAGCTTCTTCAAGCCTTCCTGGGTGAGGATGACCTCCTCATCCACCGCCGCATCCGCCTCCCTCTGGACGGGATTTGGGCCCAGGCATGCGATGTGCTCATCTATTCATGCGCGGCCTCCTGCCGCCTGGCAATGGCAGGCGTTTCCTGCCCGACGCCTCCGCCGGGAGGCGCGTCGCCCAGATCGGCTCACGGGTTCTCACGGAGGGAAGGCGGCGCGCCCGGCGATCGCCTCAGCGAGAGGGTTCGCCGCAAGGCGGACCGGAACGCCCGGGTCTGGGGTCTGTGACGTCATGGATGGGTGGATCCGAGACGGCTGGCGCCGCCGGACGCTGCTCCGGGCACGGGGCCGGACGCTGGAAATCGGCGCGGGCACTGGGAAGAACCCGCCCCTTGACGGTCCCGCCGCCACCCGCGAGGTGGCGGGCGTCGACTTCAGCCCGAAGAGGCTGGCACATGCCCGGGACGGGAAGGCCCCTCTCCCCGTCATCCTCCAGGCGGCGGACGCACGACGGCTGGCCTTCCGCGACGGCTCGGTCGACACGGTGCTGGCCACTTGCGTCTTCTGCAGGGTGCCCGGTCCGGCCCTGGGCACCGGCCGTTCATCGGCCCGCCGAGGAATCCCTCCGACCCGCTGGTGGCCGGTCCGAGAGGCACCCGCATCGACCGGCGCGCGCGGAGAACGTGGTACGGGCCGGCTTGGGCGTCGAGCGAGTCCACCGGGCCCGGGGACCCTTTCTCGTCCTCACCGAAGCGGGAGCGTGAGGCGTCAACCTCCGGCGCCGCCAGGCTTCGTTCAGACCCACTGGTGAGCCCAGCCGTGGAGGTGGCGGAGCACCTGGACCAGCCCGCGGCCCCTGGAGGTGAGCGCGTAGGCGACCCGAACCGGGCGCGAGGAGGCGTCCACCTCGCGCGCCACGAGCTCTTCCCGCTCCAGCTCCTGAAGGCGCTGCGAGAGGAGACGGTCGCTCAACCCGGGCACACGCCGCCGGATCTGCATGAAGCGCAGCGGTCCCTCGCCCAGCGTCCAGAGGATCTCCACCACCCAGCGCCGCCCGACCAGCTCCGCGGCGCGCTGGAACTCCCCGCAGAGGACCGGGCCGGCATGGCTCGGCTCCGGCTCCAGCTCCTCTTCGAGCCCGGCCTGCGACATCGCCCGCGCCCCCTCCCCTGCGAATGCTGCCAGCTGACTGTTGCGCGCGTGGGGTCCTTACCGGAAGTCTTGCACCCCGGCGCTGCTCCGTCAACTATTCCCAACCGAAACTTGCTAAAGTCGCCCGGTTGCCCCCTCGGGCCGCCCTCGCCAGGCGCTCCCTTCGCCCGGGAACGCCAGGGCGACCCTCTCCGCCCGTCCGCGCCGGATGCGGTAGCCGCGCAGCTCCGGCTCCGGTCCGGCCAGCGAGGCGATCAGGTAGACGGCCTCCGGGTAGTACGCCTGGCGGATGTCGACGGGCGAGGGATAGGCGCGACCGCGCGGGTGCGAGTGGAAGACGGCGACCAGCTCGAGCTGCTCGCCTTCGAGGCTCGTGAGGATACGGAGGAGTTCCTCCGCCGGGATGGAGTAGGCGGTGGGGCTGGCTTCCTGGTTCGTGGCCGGATAGAAGCGCTCGGCCCGGCCGGCCCGGCCGCCCAGGAGACCGCACGCCTCGTTGGGGAGCTGGCTCCGTGCGTAGGCCAGCATCTCCCGCACCAGCCCCCGGGGAAGTTCGAGCCGGTCCCCGCCCCGCGCCGGCTCCCCGCCGGTCGCTTCCAACGTCCGCCCCCCCGGCCGGGAGGATATCACCGCAGCCGGGACCCCTCCAGCGCCCGGGCGGAGCGGGCCGCCGCCCGGTAGGCCCAGCCGATCAGGCCGGTCGAGAGCAGGCCGGCCAGCCCCCAGAGGACGCAGCCCGGGACGAGGAGGGCGGGGAGGCCGCCGGCCGCGCCCGCCGCGACCAGCCCCAGGGCGACCAGGAAGAGCGGCAGGGCCAGCTGCGCAGGAGGCTCGGGAAGCCAGAGACCGGTCTTGAGCGGGGGTGGCGGCGAGGCGAGGGCCGCCGGGGAGGGGCGCACGCTTCCTGCCGCCAGGTAGAGGCGCTGCCAGAGGACGAAGGGGACGATCTTGAACATCTGACCCACCCCCAGGAGCGTGTAACCGGCCAGCGCCAGGAAGCCGCCCAGCGCCACCGGCGCGCCCGGAGCCCGACCCCAGGCGGCGGCCATCGCCCAGAGGGCGGCCGCGCCCAGGGTCAGGGCGGCCGCCAGGCTGAAGCGGGTGACCAGGGGCATGGGCTGGGAGCGGCTGCGGCGGCGGACGATGCGCACGACGTCGCCGGCCCAGGCGACCATGGAGGCCCCGGGGAGGAGAAGAAGCCAGCGTACGCTCGCAGGCGCAAGCCAGAGGCCGCCCAGGACGCCGGCGAGGCCGAGCAGCCAAGCGCCCAGCACCCAGCCGGCCTCCGGCAGCTCCAGGTGGCGCGTCGGCGCAAACATGGGGATCAGCTGGTAGCCGACGCCCATGGCCAGGCTGCCGAACCACCCGCCCAGCCCCAGCGTCACGTGGATCGCCAGCTGCTTCTCCACCCCGGCCCCCAGGAAGCCGAGCCGCAGGTTGAGGGCGAGCGTCAGCCCCCAGCCGGCGACAGCCGCCAGCGCCAGAAGGGCCGCCAGCACCGCCGCCGCCTGCAGGCTCCAGCCGGCCTGCCGCAGGCCGGCCAGCGTGAAGCCCATCTGCACCAGGAAGACGAGGATCGCCAGGGCGAGGAGGCTTCCTCCGGCGGCCAGGCTGATCCAGGCGGCCGAGGGCCGGGCGGCCAGCCAGCCGAAGCCCGGCACGCCGCTCCATGCGGCCAGGCCCGCGAGAAAGAGCACCAGCCCCAGCGTGTAGACACGCCGGGCCGGAACGGCCCAGCCCGGCAGCGCCAGGGGCAGGTGGAGCACCACGGGGACGAGCTGGTAGAGCGCGCCCATCATCAAGGGCGTCAACCAGGCGAGCGTCGCCAGGTGAACCGTCAGGAGCGCCGCCGGGGTTCGCCAGCCGTCCGGCCCGAACAGGTCCGGCCCGAGCAGGCCGACGGCGAGCGAGAAGAGCGCCAGGCCGGCCGTGGCCAGGGCCATCTGGCCGAGGGGCAGAGCCGCCTCCGGGCGCCGCTCCAGGGTCAGCGGCTGCATCCGGCCTTCCCCCCTTTCTCGATCCACATCCGCTGGGAGAACGGCGCCGGCCGGAGCCGCGGCTCAGCCCGCCCTAGCCCCGGTCCCTTCCCGCGCGGCGGCGCGCGGGTCGGGAATGTAGGTGCAGAAGGGATCGGCCTCCAGGTACTCTCCCGTCACGGCATAGGCGCGTGCCCGCGAGCCGCCGCAGAGCCGGCGGAACGGGCAGTAGCCGCACTTCCCTCGGTACCGGGAGGGGTCGCGCAGCGCCTGCAGGACGGGCGACCCCTGGTAGAGCCGGGCCAGGGGCGTCTCGCGCACGCTGCCCACGACCACGGGGAGGAAGCCGGACGGGTACACCTCCCCCACGTGGGAGACGAAGAGGATGCCGTTTCCGTCCCAGACCGGCCGCCGGCTGCGCGGGACGCCCCCCGCCTCCCTCCGACCGGCCTCCGTCGCCGTCTCGACGACCTCGGCGTCCTCCGCGGACGGCGACCCTCCTCCCGTCGCCGCCGCCTCGCGCATCGCCCGGATGCGGCGGATCTGGGGCCCCTCGGTGGTCTTGATGTCATACGGCACCTGCCGGCTCAGGTCGTCGAGCCAGAGCAGGACCTGCTCGTGCTGTTCGGGCGAGAGCAGGTCGCCCAGGCGCGCGCGGCCGGTGGGGATCAGGAAGAAGAGGCTCCAGCGGACCGCCCCCAGCCGTTCCACCAGCTCCGCCATGGCCGGCAGGTCGTCCACGTTGAAACGGCTGACGGTGGTGTTGATCTGCAGGGGGATCCCGAGCTGCCGAAGCCAGCCGATTCTCTCCATGGTCAGGGCGAAGGTCCCGGGGAACCCGCGGAAGCGGTCGTGGATCTCCGGGGTGGAGCCGTCCAGGCTGAACGCCCAGTGGGCGAGACCGGCCTCGCGCAACGCCCGCATGCGCTCGAAGGTCACCCTGGGCGTGGCGCTGGGCGTGATGGAGGTGACGAGCCCCCGCGCGCTGGCGTAGCGGACGATCTCCACCAGGTCGTCGCGCTCCATGGGGTCGCCGCCTGTCAGCACGAAGAGCGGCCGGTCCATCTCCACCAGCTGGTCGACGAGGCCGAAGGCCTCTTCGGTGCTCAGCTCGCCGGGGTGGCGCCGGCGCACCGCCCGCGCCCGGCAGTGGCGGCAGGCCAGCTGGCAGGCACGCGTCGTCTCCCAGATGACGATGAAGGGCTTCTGATCGAATGCCAGGGCCGGCATGGCCCCCGCCTCCTCCCGGAGCGTCTCCAGAGCGTCTCGCGGAGAGCATCTCGCGGACCGCCCGCAGGCCAGGTGCCCCCCGGAAGCCACCGGCCGGAGCGTCGTCCCGCGACCACCGTAGGCGAGGAGAGCGACGCGCGAAGTGAGAGGGCTCACAGAACAAGGATCCGAGTGGAGGCAATCGGGTGTCCGCCCTAGCGCGACCGGGCGAGGGGCCGAAGGACGGCCCTCCCTCAGCGGCGGTCGAACCCCTCCATCTCCCGGGCGAGCGCCGCCACGTCCAGGCGATGGCCTTCCGCTCCCTCGCGCACCCAGCCGTTCCGCTGGAAGCGGCTCATCATGCGGCTGACGCTCTCGCGGCTGACCCCCGCCAGGTTGGCGATCTCCTGGTGCGTGATCCCCGCCGGGAGCGTCCGCCAGCGGCCCTCGCCGCGCCCGTGCTCGCTCGCCAGGCGGACCAGCGCATAGGCCACGCGCTGGCGGAGGTCGCCCAGCGCGGTCTCCTGGAGCCGGTGCTGGAGCTCGGCCAGCCGCCGGGCGGTGATCTCCAGGAGGCGGATGGCGAGCTGGGCGTCCCGGCGGAGGAGCGCCATCAGCGGGTCGCGCCCGAGCGCCCAGAGGGTGGTCGGCTCGAGGGCGGTGGCGGTGGCGGGATAGGTGCTTCCTTCCAGGAAGCCCACGTGGGGCACGACCTCGCCCGCGCCCAGCAGGTTGATGGTCTGCTGCCGCCCTCCCGGCGTCAGGACGAAGGCTTTGATCAGGCCGCTCTCGATGACGAAGAGGTCGGTGACGGGCTCGCCCTGTTCGAAGAGCACCTGGGAGGGCGCCAGCTGCCGGCGGCGGAGCAGCGCGCCGATGGCCGCGAGGGAGCCCGGATCCAGGCCGGTGAAGATCGGGCTCCGCGCCAGCAGCTCGGAGACACGGCCGTCGCTGGGCATGGACCTCCCCCTCCCGCAAGGCTACCACGGCCGGGAGCGCCGGCACGGCCCGGCGAGAGCCTCGCGACCGGCGCCGGGCGAGTCCGGCCGGATCGCCCGGCGCCCCTGCCTCAGGGGGCGGGCTCCCGCAGGATCGAGGCCAGGAGGCGGGGCTCGACCGGCTCGTCGTCGGCGTGGAGCGCGATGCACCCGACCGGGCAGGCCTCCGCCGCCTCCCGGGCGCACGCCTCGAGCTCCGGGGGGACGGGGTCGAGGAGGACGAAGGCGAGACCCCCGTCCACGCGGAAGAGCTCGATGCAGACCGACTCGCAGAACGGGCAGCCGATGCAGATCTCCTGGTCGACGGTGACGCGCATCGCGGCTCACGGCTCCATGGGCATGAGCGGCTGCGCGGGCGCCTGCGGGCGCACGTCGATCTCGCCCGTCGCGCCGCGCGCCGCATCCGCAAAGGCATGGTTGACGAAGAGGTACTTGCCCGCCTCCGGGAAGCGGGTCTCGAAGACGGCGGCACCGCCCGGCCCGATCACGGCGCCGGCGACGCCCCGGAGGAGGTTGGCCGGATTCCCGTCCGTCTCGACCCGGTCGAAGATCGCGCCGATCACGTGGAAGTAGGCGAACCGGCTCGGCCCCGCGTTGACCACGTAGAAGCGGACGCGCTCGCCCGGCCGCGCCGCGAGCGGGTGGCGGAGGTAGCGGTCGGCATAGCCGTTGAAGACGGTGTAGACGGGCGCCTGCGTCGGCAGCGCGTCGGGGTCGTCCGAGCGGTACCACTCGCCCTCCACCAGGACGAACTCGCGCGCCGGCGGGCGCCCTTCCTTGGGATCGACGATGACGGCGCCGTACATGCCGTTGGCCAGGTGCTGGATGGCGGGCGCCACACCGCAGTGGTAGAGGAAGACCCCCGGGTCGGCGGCCTGGAAGGTGAAGGTGAGGCGTTGACCGGGCAGGACCGGCTGGTAGTTGACGCTCCAGGGCGTCCGCGCGGCGTGGAAGTCGATGGAGTGGGCCATCTCGGGGTCGCGGTTGACCAGCGTGAAGGTGACGAGGTCGCCCTGGCGCAGGCGGATGACCGGCCCGGGCACCTGCCCGTCGAAGGTCCAGGCCCGGTAGCAGCGGTCGGGCGCGATGGGCAGGGTGGCCGGCTCCGCCACCAGCTCCACCCAGACGTGCGACCCCTGGCGCCGGAAGGCCAGGGGCACCGGCTTCGGGCTCGGGCAGCGCCCGGTGAGCATCCGTCCGGCCTCGGCGGCGGCCTGCGGCCCCTGCGCCGCGGCCTGCGGGCCCTTCGTCGCCGCAGGCTCCCCTCCGCCCCCCGCCGGCGATGCGGCGGAGCTGCAGCCGGCGACGAACGCCACCGCGGCCAGGAGGGCGGCGGTCGACAGCAGCTTCCAGCGTACGGTCGGCTTCCCCTGCACGATCCTCCCCTCCCCGCTGACAAGGCTAGGGCGAGGCCGCCCACCCCTCTGTGACCGCGGTCACGCCCGGCCGCTCAGCGCCCCCTCCCCCGGGAAGGTGGAGGCGGTCGTCCTCAGCCCGTCAGGAGTCGGAGGCCGACATAGGCGGCCGCAAGGCTGGCGAGCAGGTTGAGGCGGCCGAGCCAGGCGCTGAGCCGGCTGGGCCAGGCCGCCCCCGCATCGCCCGGGGCGGCCGGGAGGCCGCCGGCCGAGCGCAGGCTGACCCGGTCGTGCAGGAGGGTGAGGAGCAGGATGACCGTCACCAGCCCGAGTTTCAGGCCGAGGAGCCGCCCGAAGCCGGAAGCGTAGAACGAGGGCGCGAGCAGCTCTGTCCCGCCCACGCCGCGGAAGGCCAGGTTGCCGAGGCCGGTCGCGATCAGCACCGCCAGGGCGCCGAGCATCCAGGGCCGCGAGAGGCGGCCGACCGCCTGGAAGAGCCGCGCGCGCTCGGCGGCGCCGCCCAGCTTGCGCGAGGCGGGGACCAGGATGAGCGAGAGCGTCAGCATCTCGCCGATCCAGAAGATGGCCGCCGCCAGGTGAAGGAAGAGGACCCACCGCGCCCAGGGGACCGACACCGCGCCCCGTCACCTGCCCGTCTCCGCCCGCCGGCCGATCCGCACCCGCCAGACCGCCGGACCCGCCTCGAGCACCTCCCAGCTGAAGCGGCCCGGCTGCTCGGCGGCCAGCTGGTAGTGGAGCGGCGCGGGATCGTGGTCGTTGACGAGGAGGAAGGAATCCCCCGGTTCGAGCTCCTGCCAGGTGGCGAAGATCCGGCGGTGCCGCTCGGCGGGCGGCAGGTGGCGGACGTCGAGCAGCCCCTCCCCCGGCTGGCTCCGCTCGTGGAGCCGGCCCAGGAGCGCCTCCAGGTCGGTGCCCGCGTCGGCCGCCAGGGCCGAGACGACGTAGCGGTTCTCCTTCTCGGCGTGCAGGCGGAAGATCTCCAGCAGGCCGCCGGCGGCGGGCGACGCCTCCAGGGGGGAGGAGGCGCCCTTCACCGCCTCCCGCAGCTCGGCGATGCGACGGTGCTCTCCGAAGAGCGAGTCGACGAGCAGCGCCAGCTCCGGAAGCCTCACCGCCTGCCGGTAGAGCGTTCTCTCCTCCCCGCGCGCGTGCGGCAGGAGCTCGGCGTCGACGTAGTCGAGCAGCGCCTGCCGCGCCGCCGCCCACCCGTCCTCCGGCGCCGTCACCAGCTCCCGGGTCCGGCGCTCCAGCCCCGCCAGGAGCTGCGCATGGTGCCGGACGATCTGCTCCCGGGCCGCCCGGTTCGGGTCGGGCGCCGGCTCCCGCCCCGCCCCGGCGACCTCGGGGCGAACGCTCTCCGTCATGCCCCATCCCCCGCTTCCTCTTCCTTCTCGGTCTCCTTCCCCGCGGGCCTGCCCGCAGCCAGGGGGACCGCCTCCCCCTCCAGCCCCAGCTCCCTGGCCACCCGCCGGGCCAGCTCCGCGTACGCCGAGCCCGCCGGGCTCCGGGGCGGGAAGAGGCCGGCCCGCCGCCCCTGGCGCGAGGGTTCTTCGAAGGGGATCCGCGCCAGGACCTCCGTCTCCAGCGCCCCTCCGCCAGGGGATCGAACCCGCCCGCCCTCAGCCCCGCCAGCGCCTGGAGCGCCTCGCGCTTCTCCATCGCCGCCACCCCCTCAGGCGAAGCCGAAGTAGCGCTTGGCATCGTCGCTCATCATCCCGGGCGTCCAGGGTGGCGACCAGACCAGGCGGACCTCCACCCGCTCGACGCCGGGGAGCTGGAGGAGGCGCTGGCGGACGCCTTCCTCCAGCATGTCGCCGGCCGGGCAGCCGGGGGTGGTCATGGTCATCACCACGCGGACGCGGCCGCCCTCCACCTCGAGGCCGTAGATCAGGCCCAGGTCGACCACGTTGTAGCCGAGCTCGGGATCGAAGACCTCGCGCAGCGCCTCCCAGAGCCGCGGTTCCAGGCCCGGGTCGGCGGCGGGCGCCGGCTGCCCGCGATCTTCCTCGCGCACGCGCCTCACCTCCCCTCTCCCGCCTGCCCCCGCCGGATCCGGAGGTGGACGCCGTCCGGCCGCCTCTCGCTCCGGATGGCGTGACCCCGCGCCTCCAGCTCCGGGTAGAGGAAGACCGGCTCGCGCTCGTTGACCGCCTCCAGCACCTCGCCCGGCGCCATCTCCTCCAGCGTCTGGAGGATCCGGATCATGGGCTCGGGCGGTTCCAGCCCGCGGTTGTCCAGGAAGCGAACCGGTTCCGGCCACGCCCCGCCCTCTCCGTCACCTCCACCGGCGCGGCCGACGGCCGTGTCCGCGGCCCCGCCACCCCGGCCGCCCTCCCGGGGCAGGAAGGTCACCTCCCAGTCGCCGCCCTCCAGGCGGCGCGCCCGGTGCTCGAACCCCCTGGCTTCCAGCACCCGGTAGAGGGGCAGCGGTTCGAAGGTGGCCAGGAGCCGGAGCCCCTCGCCTTCGCGCAGCTGCCGCACCGCCTCGAGGATCCGCCCCAGCGGCTCCCGCCCCGCCCGCAGGTCGTCGCGCACGTCCAGCGTCCGGAGCGAGACCGCCGCCGTCCTGCCTTCCCGCATGTCGACCCCTCCCGTCGTCGATCTCCTCCCGCCCTCCCCACCCGCGGTCCCCGGCGGCCGGGCGGACCGGGCACCGCTCACCGCCGTCCTGCCACCATCGAGGGCGCGGTCGCCGATGTCGCCGGCCGGGCCCGGCGGACCTGCCAGAGCTCCCGCCCCAGGCCGGCCGTGCCCACGAGCTGGCCCAGCACGGCCAGTCTCCAGACGGCCGACCAGCCGGCGGCCGCGGCCCCCGCCCCGCCGCTCGCCACGATGCCGGCGGCCGCCGCCACCCCGGTCGCCGCCGCGGCGAAGTAGGCGACGAGCCACGGCCGTGCCCGCCCCTCGTCCAGCAGGTCCTGCACGCGGGGGACCGGGGCGCGGCCCATCAGCGGCCCGTAGCGCTCGACCCAGGTGAGGAAGGGGACGATCTTGACCAGCTGGCTGAGCCCGAGACCGGAGAGCCATCCGAAGAGAGCCAGCTGGACCAGCACCGGCGCCCACTCCGCCAGCCCGCCGGCGAGGCGCGCCAGCACCAGCGCCAGGAGCTCCAGGCCCAGTGCCGCCAGGGCCCAGGCGGCGAAGGCGGCGTTGAGCTCGAGCCGCTTCCGCCGCCGTTGCCCGTAGAGCCGGACCATGTCGGCCAGGTAGAGCGCCACGCCCGCGGCAGCCGCCGCCTGGCCCAGCCCGGCCGGCGCCGCCCACCCCGCGCCTCCCCAGCCGAAGAGCCAGGCGAGGCCCAGACCCGCGGCCGCCAGGCCGAAGGCCCAGGCTCCCAGGCGGCCGCGATCCTCCGGCGCCAGGGCGAACATGCTGAGCAGCTTGAGCGCGACGCCCATGGCGGTGAGCGTGAACCAGCCGCCCAGCCCCGCGAGCAGGTGGAGCGACAGCCCCCTCCCCAGCAGGAAGCCCGCCCCGGCGAGGCCGACCCGCTCGGGCACCACCACCGCCAGCGCCAGCGCCGCCCCCAGCGCAGGCACCAGCACGAGGAAGAGAAGGCCGCCCGCCACGTACCGGGCGGGCAGCGGCAGCGGCCGCGCCGACGCCAGCGTCCGGCCGAGCTGCGCGGCGGCGAGCCAGGCGCCCGCCGCCACCCACAGGCCGCCCGGCGGCAGCGCCAGCGCCAGCGGCCAGGCGCCCGCCCCGTAGGCCAGGAAGCCGGTCAGCATCAGGGCGAGCCCGCCCGCCACCAGCGCCAGCGTCCATCCGGCCGCCCGCTCGCTCGCGGGCGCGCCGGCGGTGATGACCGGCACGAACTGGTGGAGTGCGCCCAGCATCAGCGTGGTCAGCCAACCCACGGTGAGGAGGTGGACCGCCACCAGCGTCCCCGGCGAGCCCGGCGACCGGAAGGGCCAGGTCAACCCCGCCGCCATCCAGGACTGGGCGGCGAGGAAGCAGAGCAACGCCACCGCGAAGAAGCGGGGGGTCCAGCGCGAGACGCGGGTCGAAGGCATCCGGGCCACCTTCCTCCGCGGGCGCCGGCGCTCGCGACCGCCGGAGGCGGCGGTCTGCGCCGCGCCAGCCCGCGGCCCCAGCGTAGGCGGGCAGCGGTGCCGGCGCCGTGATCGCGGTCACACGCCGCCGGGCGGGGCGTCTTCTTATCGTTTTCTCAGCGCCATCTCGTCCTCTTGTGAGCGGCCGGAGCCACCATGGCCCTGTCGAGAGGCGGCGGAGGTGACGCGGTTGCGTGACGGACGGGCGATCTTCCGCCACCTGCGTCGCTTCCTGGTGGCCATGACGCTGGTGGGCTTCGTCAGTTTCGCCGTCCCGCAGGGGAGGCCCCTGGCGGGGGCTGGAGCGTCTTCCCGGACGCAGGGTCGGGCTCCGGCCGCCGCCCAGCCGGCCGGCGGCCGTCTCGTGGACCTGGGGACACCCCCCGCTCCGGAGCGCTCCACGCCCGCGCCCGGCGAGGTGGGGGTGGAGGCGGACTACGTGCAGGCGGGGCAGGCGGGGCGCCGGACCGGGACGGGAACGGTGGTGGCCGCCCCGCTTCCGGATCGACCGCGGCGGATCCTGGTGGTGAGCGCGGCGCACGTGCTCGGGCCGCCGGGCGCCACCTGGCTGGGCGTCGCGGTCCACCTGCCCGGTTCCCCGGAGGCGCTGCCGGCGAGGAAGGTCTTCCTGGCCGACGGGGTGGATCTGGCGGTGCTGGAGGTGCCCTCCCTGGACCCGAACCAGGTGACGCCCTTCCCGCTTCCCGCGGTCGCCCCCGCGGGGGCGGGCGGCGGAACCGGCTCGAGCGACCCGAGCGGGGCGCCGGCGGCGGCGACGGCAGGGGAGGTCGACTGCGTCCGCGGCCCCGCCTGGTCCTTCCAGTCCTTCCCGGTCGCCTTTCGCGGCGGAGGGACGTCGGCCACGGGCTTCGAGGGGGCGACGGTGGCCACCGAGGCGCCGGCGGCGCTGCCCGGCTGCTCCGGCGGAGCCCTTCTCGCCCTGCCCCAGGCCGGAGGCCTCCTGGAGGGGCGTTGGCTCGGCCTTCTCACCAGCGTGGGAGGAAGCGCCGGCGCCGCCACGCTCAGCTACATCCCCGCCCAGGAGGTCGCCCGGGCGGTGGCGGCCTACGACCGGATCTCGAGCCAGGGGGGTCGCGGCGGCGGATCCCCTCCGAGATGAGCGCCCGGTGGCAGGAATACGCATACTAGGTGTAGTAACAAACGTTTTTACAAGGGCTCCGCACCCGTCCCGGTGTGACCGGGACGGTCTGCCCGGCCGGCAGGCGAGGAGGGGGCTGTGGGGATGACCTGGTGGCTGGCCGATGCGTTCCTGGTGGCCCTGTTGACCTCGGCGGTGGTCGCCTGGGTCGAACTGGAGGACTGGCTCGGCGCCTTTCTCCGTCTGCGGCGGGCGGCGCTCCTCCGGTAGAGGGGGGATGGCCCGCCCACCCCCTGCGCGGTGCGCAGGGGGTCTTTCGTTCCCCCCGTCGCCCCCCCCCGGAGGCGGCGGAAAGCCCGGTCGTCCTGCCCCTCACAGGGAAGCGGCCCCGCCGGGGCGAAGCCAGCGACGGGCGACCCGGAGCCGCTCCCTGGGCGGACCGGGCTCCCGCCACGACCCGGAGGTGATCGCCGTGACAACGCCCGACTTCGCCCCCCTGGAGGAAGCGACGCTGGCCGACCTCGAGGCCGCCCTGGCGCGCGGCGAGCTGACCTCGCTCGCCCTCACCCGCCTCTACCTGGAGCGGATCGCGCTCCTCGACCGCGACCAGCCGGGCGGTCGCCCCGGCCTCCGCTCCGTGCTGGAACTGAACCCCGACGCCGAGGCGATCGCCGCACGCCTCGACGCCGAGCGCCGGGAGGGCCGGGTCCGAGGCCCCCTCCACGGGATCCCCGTCCTGGTCAAGGAGAACATCGACACGGGTGACCGCATGCAGACCAGCGCCGGCTCGCTGGCGCTGGCCGGGACGCCCGCGCCCCGCGACGCCACCGTCGCGGAGCGGCTCCGCGCCGCCGGCGCCGTCCTCCTGGGCAAGGCCAACCTCTCCGAGTGGGCCAACTTCCGCTCCACCCACTCCATCAGCGGCTGGAGCGGCCGCGGGGGCCAGACGCGGAATCCCTACGCGCTGGACCGGAATCCCTCCGGCTCCAGCTCCGGCTCCGCCGCCGCCGTCTCCGCCAACCTCTGCGCGGCCGCCCTGGGAACCGAGACCGACGGCTCCATCGTCAGCCCGTCCAGCGCCTGCGGAGTGGTGGGGCTGAAGCCGACGGTCGGCCTGACCAGCCGCGCCGGGGTGGTCCCCATCGCGCACAGCCAGGACACGGTGGGGCCCATCGCGCGCACGGTCCGCGACGCGGCGCTCCTCCTCTCGGCGATCGCCGGGCCGGACGAGCGCGATCCCGCCACCAGGGCCGCGGCGGCGAAGGCGGCCGGCGATTACACGCGCTTCCTGGGCGGCGACCTGCGCGGGGTCCGCATCGGCGTCGCCCGCCAGGGCTTCTGGGGGTTCAGCGAGAAGGCGGACGCCGTCTGCGAGGGGGCGCTCCAGGCCCTGCGCGAGCTGGGCGCGGAGCTGGTCGACCCCGCCGACCTCCCCTCGCCCACCCGCTACAAGGAGGACGACGCCGAGATGACCGTCCTCCTCTACGAGTTCAAGGCCGACCTGGAGGCCTACCTGGCGGGGCGGCCGGGCGTCCCGGTGCGGACGCTGGACGAGCTGATCGCCTGGAACGAGGCGCACGCCGCCGAGGAGATGCCCTTCTTCGGGCAGGAGCTCTTCCTCATGGCCGCGGAGAAGGGGCCGCTGACGGAGCCGGCCTACCGCGAGGCTCTGGCCCGGAGCCGCCGGCTGGGGGGTGAGGAGGGGATCGACGCGGTCCTGCGCGCCCACCGCCTCGACGCGCTCGTGGCACCCAGCGGGGGGCCGGCCTGGCTGATCGATCCGGTCAACGGCGACCAGGGCGTCTGGGGAAGCTCGGGGCCGGCGGCCCGGGCCGGCTATCCCCTGATCACGGTCCCCGCCGGCTCCGTCCGCGGGCTGCCGGTGGGGATCACCTTCATGGGCACCGCCTGGAGCGAGCCAACCCTGCTCCGCATCGCCCACGCCTTCGAGCAGGCGACACGGGCACGGCGGCCGCCGCGCTTCCTGCCCAGTGCCGGCTAGTTGCCACCGCCCTCCGAGAGGTGCTACACTCGCACCGGTTTCCGATCGTTCTTTTCTCTGTCATTCCGAACGTTCGGTTTTTGAGGAGGGCTTGCGGTGGGCGTCTTGCAGGCGGAGCAGGAAGCGCGCGCGGCGGCGGGATCCGACTCCTTCCTCGAGCGGCTCTTCCGCGTGCGCGAGCGGGGGAGCAGCCTCTCCACCGAGGTGACGGCCGGTCTCACCACCTTCATGACCATGGCCTACATCCTCTTTGTCAACCCGGCCATCCTGGGCGACGCGGGCGTGCCCAAGGCCGGCGCGGCGGTCGCGACGGCGCTGGCGGCCGGCATCATGACCATCGCCATGGGACTGGTGGCCAACGCACCCTTCGCGCTGGCCTCGGGCATGGGGCTGAACGCCGCCCTGACCTACGGCCTGGTCGCCGGCCAGCACGTCAGCTGGCAGACGGCCATGGGCGTCGTCTTCGTCGAGGGTGCCATCGTCACGCTGCTGGTGCTGACCAACGTGCGCGAGGCGGTGATGAACGCCATCCCGCTCCACCTGAAGAAGGCGATCGGCGTCGGCATCGGCCTCTTCATCGCCCTGATCGGCCTGGTCAACTCGAAGCTGGTGGTGGCCAGCCCGGCGACCGTGGTCACCTTCGGTTCCGTCACCGACAAGGGCGTCATCCTGACCGTCATCGGGCTCCTCCTGACCGCGGCGCTGGTGGCGCTGCGGATCCGGGGCGCCATCCTCCTGGGGATCATCGGCACCACCCTGATCGGCATCCCCATGGGCATCACGCACGTGACCACGCGCCTCTTCGAGGTGCCGGGCGCCGCCTCGTTCGCCACCTTCGGGCAGCTGGACATCGCCGGGGCCCTCCGGCTGGGCATGCTGGCCGCGGTCTTCGCCTTCATGATGACCGACTTCTTCGACACCATGGGCACGGTGGTGGCCGTGGGCGGCGAAGCCGGCCTCCTGGACAAGGAAGGGCGCCTCCCCAACCTGCGCAACATCCTGCTCGTCGACTCGCTGGCGGCGATGGTGGGCGGCCTCTTCGGCGCCTCCTCGGTCACCACCTACGTCGAGTCCTCGGCCGGCGTGGCCGAGGGCGGCCGGACCGGGCTCACCTCGCTCGTGACCGGGCTCCTCTTCCTGGTCTCGGTCTTCTTCGCGCCGCTCTTCCTGATGGTGCCCTCCCAGGCGACGGCGCCGGCGCTGATCGTGGTCGGCTTCCTGATGATGAGCGCCGTCAGGGACATCCCCTTCGACGACTTCGCCGACGCCTTCCCGGCCTTCGTCACGCTGCTGACCATCCCGGTCACCTACAGCATCTCGCGCGGCATCGGCTACGGCCTGATCAGCTACTGCGTCATCAAGCTGGCCACCGGGCGGGCGCGGGAGGTCCACTGGGCGCTCTGGATCGTGGCGGCGCTCTTCGCGCTCAGCTTCGTCCTGCCTGCCTGAAGCGCATTCGAACGATCCGTGACGAGCCGAGAGGGCGGTGCGCCGGCGGGCGCGCCGCCCTCTCGCGCTGCCGCGGGCCGTCATCCGCTGCGCGCATGGGCCCGCCCCGGCCGGAACGTTTACGCACATTGCCATGGAGAAATGGTTCTTTCGGGCTATCCCACCCCCCCTCCACCCTTCTTACAATTGCTTCGCTTACAATTGTCGTGCGGCAGATGTTCCGTCAGCCTGTCTGGGGTGACGTCGCGTGCGGAACGGGCAGCTCGGGCGAAGGCGGAGGGTGGGCCTCTGGCTGGGGCTGGCCGGAGCCGCCCTCCTTCTCGTGGCGGCGGCGGCCTGGCGCCTGCAACTGCTGGCGCCTCCCCGCTTCCAGGGCGAGCTTCTCCAGCCGCCTGCGCAGGCTCCGGATTTCCGGCTGACCGACACGCGGGGGAGGAGCTTCGACCTCGCGTCGCTGCGCGGGAAGGTGGTCCTGCTCTACTTCGGCTACACGACCTGCCCGGACGTCTGCCCCACCACCCTCTCCGACCTGCGCCAGGTCCAGGAGCGGCTGGGGGCCGACGCCCGGCGGGTGCGCGTGCTCTTCGTCACCGTCGATCCCGAGCGGGACACGGCCGCCCGCATGGCGGGCTACCTGGAGCCCTTCGGCTTCGAGCCGGCCGCCATCGGCCTGACGGGAAGCCCTGGGCAGCTGCAGCCGGTCTGGAAGGAGTACGGGGTCTACGTCCACAAGCGGCAGGCCGCCGGTGCCGCCACCTACCTGGTCGACCACTCGTCCTACGTCTATCTGATCGACCCGCGCGGTCAGCTCAGGCTTCTCTTCTCCTTCGGCACCCGGCCGGAGGCGATGCTGCACGACGTCCGTCTCATCCTGGCCGGGCGCTAGCGGCAGGCGGAGCAGCGGGCCTGCCGCCTCGCGTCCGGGCGAGGAGGTCTAGGAAGCAGATGGAAGCACGTCCACGGTGGATGCGACGGGCCGCGGTGGCGGCGGTCGCCTCGCTCCTGCTCCTGGCGGGTTGCGCCGCCCGGGCCGCCTCGCCCGCCTCCGGAAAGAACTCGCTTCGCCTCCGCCAGGCCTGGGCGCGGGCCGCCGAAGCCGGCCAGAACGCCGCCGTCTACCTGACCATCGAGAACCCCACCGGCCAGGCGGACCGGCTGCTCGACGTCCGCACCGACGTGGCCGGCCGCGCCGAGCTCCACCAGAGCAGGATGAACGGCGGGGTGATGGAGATGCAGCCGGTCACCGGCGGGCTGGAGGTGGGCGCCGGAAAGAGCCTCTCGCTGGCGCCGGGCGGCTACCACATCATGCTCTTCGACCTGCGGAGGAGCCTCCGGCCGGGCGACCGTTTCCAGCTCCAGCTCCGCTTCCGGCGGGCCGGCCTCGTCGAGGTGCCCGTGGAGGTGCGGAGCGCGGCGGCCGCCATGCCGGGGATGTGACCGGCGTGTGACCGGGTCGGAGACAGGCACGGGGAAGGAGCGGCGATCGCGTGCGCGGCAGGGCTTGGCGCCGTCCGACGCTTGAGCTGGCAGCCGGGGGCCTCCGTCTCCGTCACCCCCGCCTCGGGCTGGCCTTCCTCATGCTTCTCGTCCTGGCCGGCGCGGCCGTCTACCGCTTCCTCCCCCCGGCCTCCCGGGCGACGCCCTCGCAGGCGCTCCGCGTCCAGGTGATCGGCCACACCTGGTGGTGGGAGTTCCGCTACCCGCAGTACGGCTTCGTCACGGCCAACGAGCTGCACATCCCGGTGGGCAGGCCGGTGGCGTTGGAGGTCCGCTCGGCCGACGTGATCCACAGCTTCTGGGTGCAGGACCTGGTCGGCCAGCTGACCGCCGACCCCTGGAGGCCCGACCAGGGCCTGATGGTGGCGCGGCGCGCCGGCGTCTACTGGGGTGAGTGCAAGCAGCTCTGCGGGCTCAACGAGGCCAACATGCGCCTGCGCGTGGTGGCGGAGTCGCCCTCCGACTTCGCCCGCTGGGTCGCCTCGCACCGGCATCCGGTGGGGCTCCGCGGCCTGGGGGGCGAGGCGCTGGCCGGCTGGCGGCTCTTCGACGGGTCGGCGGGATGCAGCAGCTGCCATACCATCGACGGCACGCCGGCCCAGGGCAAGGCGGGGCCCAATCTGACGGGGATCGGCGACCGGCTGGGCGTGGGCGCCATGGCGCTGGTGCCGGCCGACGAGGCGCACCTGGCCGCCTGGCTGCGCGACCCGGCGGGGGTGAAGCCGGGTACCACCATGCGGCTGCCCAGGAAGCTGCAGGCGCAGGAGATCGACGCCATCGTCGCCTTCCTCCGCACCCAGCGCACCTATGCCAGTCCGGTGACGCGCGCCGCGCTGGAGGACCCTTCGCGCCTGGTGGGCACCGACATCCGCACGGTCCTCCTCACCGGCCCCTGGCGGTCCGACGCCCCCGTCTGGCTGCCCGCCGTGCTGCTGGCGGCCGCCTACGGGCTCGGCGGGTACCGGCTCCGCGCGAGGAGCCCGAGGCCGGCGCTGCCCGCCTGGCGCGCGCTGGCCTGGTTCGGCGGCCTGGCGGCGGGGGTGGCGGCGGTGGAGTCGCCCGTGGACGCGCTGGCCGACCACCTGATGACCTTCCACATGGTGGAACACAACCTGCTGATCATGGTCGCGGCGCCGCTCCTGCTGCTGGGCGCGCCGCTGGCGGTCCTTCCCTGGGCGCTGCCCGAGGGGGCGCGCCGCCGCCTGGCGCCAAGGCTCGCGCAGCATGCGGGCCGGCTGGCGGCCCGCGTCGCGGAGCGGCCGTGGCCTGGCTGGTTCGCCTTCCACACGCTGCTGCTCCTCTGGCACGCGCCGCTCTTCTACAACCTGGCGGAGGGCGCCGTCTGGGTGCACGACGCGGAGCACCTGACCTTCCTCCTCACGGCGCTCCTCCTCTGGGCGCCGGCGGTGGGGCTCCTGCCGGGCCGGCGGGGGCGCTTCGGGCCGGGGGTGGGCGTCGCCTACTTCGGCTTCGCCTTCCTGGTCGGGGAGACCATCCCCATCTGGTTCCTGTTCAGTCCCACGCCCATTTACAGCTTTTACGCGAGCTTCGCCCAGCCCTGGATCTACGGCCTCCCGGTGATGCTGGACCAGCAGCTGGCGGGGGCGGTGATGATGGGCTTCGGCCTCTTCTTCGGCCTGGCCACCCTGGTCGAGCTGGCGCTCCTGCTCGGGCGGCTGGAGGCGGAGCCCGCGGGAGGTGAGGCACGGGGATGACGAGGGAAACCGCCGCCTTCATCCCGGGGCGCATTCTCTGGCCGGCCATCCTTCTCCCCGCGGCGATGGCCGGCGGCTTCGAATTCCTCCGGCACGGCCTGCCGCTCTTCGAGCGGATGCCGACGCCGCTGGGCAACCTGGCGACGGGGGCGCTGGCCCTGCTGGGCAGCCTCGTCTACTTCCGCGTCGTCCTCCGGCTGATGGCGCGCTGGATCCGGCGGGCGGAGGCGGAGCGCGCGGCGCGGCTGGCGCTGGAGCAGCGCGAGGCGGTGGCGGCGGAGCTGCACGACCGGGTCCTGCAGGCGCTCTTCTTCCTGGGCGTGGAGCTGCGCCACCTCCGCCAGAGGGCGCCGGAGGAGCTGAGCGGCGCGATGGACGACGTGCTGGCCGCCCTGGGGGAGGTGGACGCGGAGGTGCGCCGGGCCCTCCGGCGCCTGCGCGCGTCCGAGGAGGAAGCGGCCGACGAGGCGGGGGACGACCTCTCCCGCGTCATGGAAGAGGTCCTCCTGGGATCCGGCATCCTCCTCCGCTGCGAGCCGCCCCTCCCCGCCCCGCTCCCGCTGCGAGCCGCGGAGCGCCGCCGGCTGGCGGCCATCGTGCGCGAGGCGCTGGTCAACGTGAGGAAGCACGCCCGGGCGCAGACGGTCCGCGTCGGCTGGAACGAAGAGGTGCCCGGGCGCTTCCTGCTCACCATCGCCGACGACGGCGTGGGCTTCGATCCGGAGCGGGTGCCGCGCGGGTTCGGGCTCGCCCTGATGCGCCGGCGGGCGGCGGAGGCGGGCTGGGAGCTGGCGCTGGAGAGCGCGCCGGGCCGCGGGACGGAGCTCCGACTGCGCGGCGGCCCTCTCGCCGTGCGGGAGCCGCGCGTGGAGGCGGCGGGCGGTGCCTGAACCGGTCCGGACGCTGGTGGTGGACGACAGCGCCCTCGCCCGCCGCGCCATCCGCACGGTGTTGGAGGAGGCGCCCGACTTCGCGGTGGTGGGCGAGGCGGCCTCGGGGGAGGAGGCGCTGCGCGTGGCCGGGGAGCTGGCGCCGGACCTGGTGCTGATGGACGTGCGCATGCCGGGCATCGGCGGCATCGAGGCGACGCGCCGGCTTCGCGCCCTCTCGCCCAGCTCGGTGGTGGTCATCCTGAGCGTCTCCAGCGACGTGGCCGACCTCTTCCAGGCGATCCGCAACGGCGCCCAGGGCTACCTCCTGAAGAACCTGGACCCGGGCCACTGGATCGAGTACCTGCGCCAGGTGGTCTCGCAGGGCATGCCGATCTCGCGCGAGATCGCCGCCCTGATCGTGGCCGAGTTCGCCTCCACCAACCCCGCGCCCTCGCCCGGCGGGGACGAGGCCGCCCCGCCGCTGACCGAGCGCGAGACGCAGGTGCTGCGCCTGACCGCCGCCGGTCTCCAGAACGACGAGATCGCCCGGCGGCTCCACCTCTCGCCGGCGACGGTGAAGAACCACCTGCGCAACATCCTGGCCAAGCTGCACCTGCGCAACCGGACGCAGCTGGCCTCGTACGCCTACGGAAGCGGTCTGGTCCGTCCGCCCCGGGGGCGTCCCGCACAACCCACCTCGTGACGGGAGGTCGTCAGCCATGCGAGGAAGCATGCACCACCCGCGGCCGCGGCTCGCCGCGCTCCTTCTGGCCGTGGCGCTGGCCGCCTTCGTTCCGCTGCAGGCGGTCTCGGCGCACGCCCACCTGGTCCGGTCCGATCCCGCCCCCGGCAGCGTGCTCGACCACTCCCCGGCCGCCGTCACCGCCACCTTCGGCGAGGAGATCGAGCCCTCGTTCTCCTCGATGACGGTCGTCGACGCGGGGGGCCATCCGGTCACCTCGGGACCGAGCCACGTCCTGGCCGGGAACCGGTCGATGCAGGTGCCGCTCAAGCCGGACCTGCCGCCCGGCGTCTACACGGTCGACTGGCAGAACCTCTCCAGCGACGGCCACAAGCTGAGCGGAAGCTTCACCTTCCGCGTCGCCTCCTCTTCGGCCTCCGGCTCGGGCTCCGCTTCCGCCGGCTCGACGCCGCCGACCGGTGCGGCCCCCGCCTCCGCCGGTGGGGCGGGCGCGAGTGGGGCGGGTGCCCAGCCCGCGCGGGAAGCGGCCGCCACCCGGCCCGCGGGGAGCCCGGTGCTCTGGGCGGCGGTCGGCTTCGTCGCCGGCGGCGTCGCGGTCTTCCTCGTCGACCGGTGGTTGCGGCGATAGCGCATGGGGCCTGAAGCGAGGGGGGTGGAGGTGCGGAGGGGGGCTGCGCCGGCTCCGGGCCCGGCCGGGCCGCTCTGGGAGGGGCTCCGGTGGGCGTCGGCGACGGGCGCCTTCGCCCTCGCCGCCCTGGCCAGCTGGCATCTCCTCCAGGCGGTCAGCATGGAGCCGCCCGATCCGGCCAGCAGCCTTCTGGTCGCCTTGCGGGCGCTGGCCTTCGCGCTCTGGATCGCGCCGCCCTTCGTCGCCTCGCGGCTCGGCGGTTCCCCGGCGGCAGCACCCTACCGCCCGATCTCCCTTTCCGCCGGCCTCGGCTATCTGCTGGCGGACGCGGCGCTCACCTGGGTCCGGGTCGCCGGCGTGCTGGGTACTCCCTTCCCGCCGGGTCAGCCGGGGGCGCTGCTCTTCCTGGAGGCCACGCGCTACGGGCGTCTCTGGCTTCTCCGCCTGGCCCTGGCCGGGGTGGCGTGGCTGCTGGAGTGGAGGCGGGCTGCGCCCGGCTGGATCCAGACCGGTCTCCTCCTCGCGCTGAGCGTCCTGGTGGCGCTCGGCGCCCACGCCGGCTCGAGCCCCCGCCCGTGGCTGGCCGTCCCGGCGGATGTGCTCCACCAGTGGGCCGTCGGCGTCTGGCTGGGCGGCGTGCTCCTCCTGAGCCTGGTCGAGCGGCCGCGCCGCCTGCGCCAGGGGCGCGAGCTGACCCGCGAGGAGCTCGGCCGCTTCTCGGGCCTGGCGGCGCGGGCGCTGGCGCTGGTGGTCCTGAGCGGGCTCGTCTCCGCCACCGACCGCTTCCTGCCGCTGCCCGACCCGCTCCGGTCGGACTACGGTCACGCCCTGCTGGTCAAGCTGGGTTTCTGGGCGCTCGCGCTCCTTGCGGCAGGGAGCCACCGCTTCTGGACCGCGCGGCGACTGGAGAGCGCCGACGCCGCGCGCCAGAGGCCGCGGCCCGGGCGTCTCTTCGCCCGCGCGCTGCGCTTCGAGGCGGCCGCCCTGCTCCTGGTCCTTCTCGCTACCGGGGTGTTGACGGGAAGCTCGCCTCCTGACCCCGAAGAGCCGCTTCCCGGCTATGCGCTCGCCTGGACGCTGGAGCAGCCGGCCCTTCCGCTCTGGGCGGCGCTGGTCGGCGTCGGTCTGGCCGCCGTGGTGGCCGTGCCGGTCCGCGCCCGCCGCCCCCACGCTGCCGCCTTCGCCCTCCCGGGGCTCCTCCTGGCGGGAGGTGCCCTGCTGGTGGCCAACCCGGGCTGGGTGCTGGGCCGCCCGGCCCCCAGTCGCTACCAGGCGTCCGAAACCGCCGGTCCCTACCGGCTCGAGCTCCGGGTCTCCCCCGCCGTGATCGGCCGGAACCAGCTGGCGCTCACCGTCCTCTCGCGGGGCCGTCCGGTGGACGGGCTCGCCGTGCAGGCGGAGGTGGAGAGCCTCGACATGGAGATGGGCACGGCCACCGTCCGTCTCGCGCCCGGCGGCTCCGGCCGCTACACGGGGTCGACCGACGCCTTCAGCATGGCAGGCGGTTGGCAGGTGGTGCTCACGCTCCGCTCGAGCGCCCGCCCGGGTGCGGCGGCAGCGGGGAGACCGGCCGCGGAAGGCCCGTCGTTCCAGGCCAGATTCCAGCTGTCCGTGGCGCCGCCCGGCGCCTCCCCCGACTGCAGCTGGGCCATCGATCCCGCCCTCCGGCCGCGGCGGACCGACCTCGGCGCCCCGGTCTACGCGATCGCGCCCTCGCCTCGCTCGGCCGCCACACTCCTGGTGGGCACGGGGGACGGCGCCGTCTGGAGCCGGGACGGCGGCCGGAGCTGGCACCGGGTGGCGCTTGCCCGCGGCCGGGCGGTGGAGGCGGCCGCCATCGCCCCGGACGGGCGCACCTGGTACCTGGGCGCGGGCGACCGGTTCTGGCTCTCCACCGACGGGGGTGTCCACTGGCGGGCGGGGCGCGCGCCCGGCCGCTCGGTGGCCGCGATCCTTCCCTCGCCCTGGCATCCGGGCGGCCTCTGGGCCGCCACCGAGGCGGGAATCGCCTACAGCCCGGACCGGGGTCGCAGCTGGCGGCTGCTCGCCGGGTCTCCCCAGCTTCGAGGCGTGATCGCTCTGGCGGCCGACCCGGACCGAACCGGAAGGCTCTTCGCAGGGGGCGCCGAGGGTCTCCTCCGCTCGGACGACGGCGGGCGGAGCTGGCGGCTGGTCGAGAGGCGCGCCAGGCTCGCCTACCGCATCCTGGTGCTGCCGCGCTCGGTCGTCTGGGCCGCAGCCATGGACTCCGGCGCCTGGGTGAGCCACGACGGTGGGGGGAGCTGGGAGGAGGCGGACCAGGGTATCTTCGTCAAAGGCCTGATGGGTCTGGCCGCCTGGGAGGGCGGCCGGCAGCTCGTGGCCGGATCCATGGGCGGCGGTCTCGCCCGGAGCCGGGACGGCGGCAGCACCTGGCAGACGGTGGCCTGTCCCACCGCCACCGTCTTCTACCTGACCGGAGGAGAGAGTCGCGGCAGGCCCCTGATCTGGGTGGGCGACTCCCGCGGCCTGCTCCGCCTCGAACCGCAGCCCTGATGTCGACGCGAGGGAGGAGGCGCCGCACCGGTGCCGCTCCGATCGCTCGGCCGGGTCATCGCCCTCCGCCCGGAGCACACGTACCATCGAGGCGAGGGCTGGCCGCGGGGCGACACCGGGCGGAGCCGGGTGTCCGTCCGGTGCGGAGCCTGTGGGGGCCGGCCGGGGGGATACCGCCGTGGACGAGAAGAGCCCCATGGCCCGGCAAGAAGGGGTGGCAGCGGGAGCAGATCCGGAACGGGCGCCGATCCGGCCGGACGAGCCGGTGATCCAGGGGCTGGTGGAGGACCTGTTTCACACCGTCGCGAGCTGTCTTCCACCCGGGGTGGCGCTGGCCCCGCCGGAGCGGCAGCTCCTGAGGACGACGCTCCGCCTCTGGCTCGAGCGTCGCCTGGTGTCGCACCTCTGAGACGGCCCGCCGCGGGTCGGGCGACCTCGACGGCGCGGGCTGGTGGAGCAGGGGAACCGGGCGCGCTTCCAGGGGTTAAACGCCTGAACGCACCTCCAGAGTCCTTCGCCTTTCGGCTCGCTCCGGCGATCCCCTGTCGAGCTTCCGGAGCTGGTCCCCAGAAGTGCGTTCATCTTGAATATAGCTCCACGGTGCGCCATGTCAACCGCCTGTCGAAAAGTCACTGTAAAGTCCGAAAACTACCGGGATCTCCCCGCTCCGCTCCCGGCGGCTTCGGCCGCCTGGCACTCCGGGCAGAGCCCGAAGATCTCGATGATATGCTCCCGGTGGGTGTAGCCGCGGGAGGCCGCTGCCGACTCCATCTGCTGGTCGAGCGCCAGCTGGATCTCCTCGGTCCGGCCGCAGCGGGTACAGATCAGGTGGTGGTGATGGGCCGTCGACTCGCAGAGGATGTAGCTCTCGCGGCCGCCCGTATGGATCCGCTGGACGGCACCCAGGTTCTCCAGGAGCGCCAGCGTCCGGAAGACGGAGGCGCGGCCGACCTTCGGAAAGCGGGCAGCCACCGCGTCGCACAGCTCTCCGGCCGAGAAGGGCTGCGAGAGCTCGGACATCGCCTCGATCACCGAACGGCGCGCCGGCGTCATCGAGCGGCGGGCCCGCCGCAGGCGCTCCACCGCTCCTTCCTTCCGATGCTGACCGCTGGTCTCGCCCATGCCTCCCACTCCGTCCCCTTCCGGTCTACGCCTCCGTCCCCTCCGCCGTTCCCGCCTGCCAGCGCCGGTAGAGCTCCGGCCGCCGGTGGCGGAGGACCGGCAGCTTCTCGCGCACCCGCCGCACCCGGCCCGGATCGACGTCCGCCAGGAGCAGCGCTTCCTCCTCGCCCGCAGCCGCCGCGGCCAGGCCCATCGGATCGGCCAGGAGGCTCCGGCCGCAGTAGGGGCCGCCCACCTGGTCCGCGGCCAGCACGTAGCAGGTATTCTCCAGCGCCCTCGCGCGCACCAGCAGCTCCCACTGCTCCTCTTTCAGAAGGCCGCGCACCCAGGCCGAGGGGAGGAGCAGCAGCTCCGCACCCCGCTCCGCCAGGCGGCGACTCACCTCCGGGAAGCGAACGTCGTAGCAGATCGCGAGGCCCAGGCGGAGCCGCGCCCCCTCCCGCGGGCTCCAGTCGAAGACGGGCGGCTCCTCCTCCCCCGCGAGGAAGCGGTCGGACTCCAGGCTCCCCAGCGCGTCGAAGAGGTGGATCTTCCGGTAGGCGGCCAGGCGCCTGCCGTCGGGGCCCCAGGCGACCGCCGTGTTGTAGACGCGCCGCCCGCCGGCCGCGTCGCCGGCCCCGGCCGGCCGCTCGAGGAGCCCGGCCACCAGGAGAAGGCCGTACCGCCGCGCCATCTCCGCCAGGCGCCGGGCGAAGGGCCCGTCCAGCTCCTCCGCCCACTCGGGCAGACGCGGGGCCGCCTCGTCGTCGAAGGGCGCCATGGCGCCTTCCGGGAAGAGGAGCAGCTCGGCGCCCGCTCGGGCCGCCGAGCGGGCGAAGCTCTCCATCCGCTCCAGGTTCGCCTCCTTGTCGGGAAGCGAGCGGAACTGGCCGACGGCTACGCGCAAAGCCACCACCCCGTCTCCCTATTCTCTCACGACGCGCTGCCCCGCTGCTCTCCGAGCGACCGCGCCAGCTCGCGCCGCCAGCCGGCCACCAGACTGCCCATGCCGATCCCCAGGACGACCACGATCACCAGCAGGAGCTCCATGTCCAGGTGCTCCAGCCCGGGGAGGTGGAGGCCGGTGGGAATCGCGAAGGCGGTCAGCGCCGGGTCGGCGAGACCGAGCGCGCCCGCCAGGACGAAGGCCAGCCCGCCGTACGTGAGAGTATTGCCGGCCACCCGGTGGGCCAGCCTCTCCGCGCTCTCCCCGGGCAGGCCCAGCCGGCGCGAGAACCAGCCGAAGGCCGCCCCGGCCGTCGCCTGGACCGCCGTCGTCCCCAGGCCGAAGGCGGCTCCCGGCAGCCAGGCCAGGCTGGCGCTGGGCATCGCCGGTGCCAGGACCGAGTAGAGGACGAGGGCGAAGGCGCCGAAGCCCCAGCCGGCGATGAAGCCGTGCACGGCCGCCATGGCCGGCGTCGGCATCCGGCTCTCTTCCCGTCCTTCCTCCGCCTCGGGAAGGTCCCGGTGGTGATGCCCGGCGAGCTCGAGCCAGGGGAGCCGGAGGTGGAGATGCAGGTGGAGCGAGCGGTCGAGCCGGAGTACGTAGACCCCCGCCAGGACCATCACGAGCCCGACGACCACCGCCAGGCGGAGGTCCCAGGCCGGGTCGCTCTGCGCGAAGCGGAGCAGCGCGAAGTAGGCGAGCTCCGACGCCAGCGCGCGCTGGAAGGTGAAGCTGAGCGAGAAGGCCAGCCCCGCCAGGAGGCCCCGCCGTGCCGAAAAGCTGCCGATGGCGTAGCTGAAGGTGATGGGCCACGTGTGCTCGTCGGGCGTCACGCCGTGGACCACGCCCAGCAGGAAGGCTGCCAGGAGGACGACCCCCAGCGACGCGGTCGAATGTCCGATCGGGAACTGGTTCAGGATGTCGGGCACAGGGCCCTCGCCTCCCGTTCCTGGCCGGCGTGCCGGCCTCTTGCGCACTTGATACTAAATCTCGTTCCTCTGTGCTGTCTATGATACGCAGTCTCAACCACCTTGGCAACGGCCGGCGGACGAGAGGCAGCTGGATGCGCACCCGGACGGGCATCCTGGACGTCGGAGGTGAGGAGGGGATGCCGAGAAGACGGGGGACGGGAGACGACCGCCCCGCCCGGGGTCGCCGCGATGCGCCCCCCGGGGATGGCCGGGCCGGCCGGCCCGACCCCGGGGCGGAGAGCGCCGTCGACCTGGCGGGCGACCTGCCGGGGCGGCAGCTGGCCGATCCGGACGTGCGGGCCAAGGTCGGTCGCACCCGCATCCGGCCGCAGCACCGCGGCCAGGGGACCTGAGCGCCCGCGTCTCAACGAGAGCCCGCGTCACCCGATGCTCTGAGCGGCGGCCTGGCGGGCAGAAGCCGGGCTGTTCCGCAAATGGGTAAGATGAATAACGTCGAAAGGGGACCGCCATCTCGTGCCACGGAACGGGGAGACGGCCATGACCGTGGAAGAAGTCCTCTCTTCGAACGGGATCCGGACGCTGCTCCAACCGCTGGTGCGCGCAGCCGACGGGGTCGTCTACGGTTACGAGGCGCTCAGCCGGGGTCCGGCCGGCTCGCCGCTGGAGGCGGCGGAGGCGCTCTGGCGCGCCGCGGAGGCCGAGGACCGCGTCATCGAACTGGACTATGCCTGCCGCCATGCCGCGCTGCGCGCCAAACGGCGCTGGTTCCCCGACGCCGGCACGCTCTTTCTGAACGTCGACCCGCTGGTCGTGCGCTCGCCCTCCTTCCGCCTGGGCGTGACCCACCGCTGGCTCGACGAGATGGCCATCGACCCGGCCCAGGTGGTCTTCGAGATCACCGAGCGGCGGCTTATCGACGACTACCAGGCCTTCCGGCGGGCGCTGCACATCTACCGCGAGCAGGGCTACCGGATCGCGGTGGACGACGTCGGCGCGGGCTATTCGAGCCTGCGGACGGTGGCGGAGATCGAGCCCCACTTCCTCAAGATCGACATGTCGCTGGTGCGGGGGGTGGATGGGGACCGCGCCCGGCGGGCGGTAGTCCGCGCCCTGGTCGGTCTCGCCCATTCCCTGGGAGCGATGGCGGTGGCGGAGGGCGTGGAGACGGCGGGCGAGCTGGAAGCGGTCGGGGAGATGGGGGTCGATCTGCTCCAGGGCTTCCTCCTGGCCGAGCCGGCGGAGGAGCCGCCGCGGCCGGCACCCGCGGTGCTGGGCCGGCTGCGGCCGATGGCCGCGGGCAGCGGGGAGGCGGGCTCACCGGGCTTCGCCGCACGGGGCTAGCCCCGCCCGGAAGCAGGGATCCTCATGGGGCGACAGGACCCGCCACGTCCGGACGCCGGGTCTGCCGTCGTCCTCCCGGCGGCGGGGGAGACAGGGCCGTCAGCCTGCCGGGCGCAGCCGCCCCGGTGCCGGAGGCCGCCCCGGCCGTGGATGCGGCCACTTTCCTGCTCTCCCCGGGCTCGATCCTGCTCCCGCCTGCCGAGCGGGCCGCCGGCAACGTACCGTGCAAGGGTGCAGAGGAAAAAACGCGGAGGTCCGCTCTCTCCGAGGCGATCGCCTGCGCCCGAACCCCTCGGCGATCCGGTCGAAGCTCCCGGCATGGGCGCCCCCGTTGAAGGTCTCGGCGTATTCCCAGAGAACTCTCAGGGCCCTCTCATCTTCGCCCCGGCGGCCGGGGCTATCATCCCGCTGGTTCGATCTAGCATCCGCGTGGCAGGGTGGAGGGAGCTCCGTGCGCAAGCGAAGCTGGTGGAAGTGGACGCTCGGCGTCCTGATCGTGCTCGCGGTGGTCGGGGGCGGCGGATGGTACGTCCGCGCCCGCGTCCTCAAGTCCGAGCCGTCCGTCCGGTACACCACCGTACCGGCGCGCCGCGGTGACATCACCGTCACGGTCCAGGCCGACGGGACGCTGGTCAGCCCCGATGCGGTGACGGTCGGACCTCCCGAGGTGGGCGGCCAGATGGTGGTCACCGCCGTCCACGTCAAGAACGGGCAGGCGGTGCACAAGGGCGATCCTCTGGTCGACCTGAGCGACCCAAGCCTCGACACCCAGATCCAGAGGGATCAGATCAACGTGCAGAACGCCCTCCTGACGCTCGCCAGCACGTTGAACGTCCCGCCCGAGCAGGCGATGTCCGCCTCCCTTCCTGGCGAGATCTGGGTGACGGCGCCGTCGGCGGGCCGGGTGCAATCGCTGAACGTCGCTTCCAACCAGCAAGTCAAGGCCAAGGACGTGCTGGCCACGCTGGTCGACGACCGGACGATCCTCTTCCAGAGCCAGGTGATCCAGCCGGACATGGAGCGGATCCAGCCGGGTCAGAAGGCGAGCGTCGTCGCGGACAACTTCGCGCCCGAGCCGCTCCCGGCGACGGTGGTCAGCGTCGACCGGAGCGGCACGCCGGGCTCGCAGACCATCCTCTACACCGTCAAGCTCCGCCTGACCAACCCCGGCCTGCTGAAGGCGGGGATGACGGGCCAGGCGACGATCCAGACGGCTCAGGGGCCGCTGACGGAGCAGGGCAGCTTCGCCTACAACGACCCGGTCCAGGTCCTGGCGCCGCGAGCCGGGACGGTGGGGACGGTGCTGGTGAGCGCCAGCCAATGGGTCGATGCCGGCCAGCGCCTCTTCTCCATCGCCACCAACCCCGCCGACGAGACCCAGGTCAGCCAGCAAAGGCTTCAGGTCCAGGCGGCGCAGCTGACGCTCCAGTCCGACCTGGACCAGAAGGCGAAGTTGCACGTGGTCGCGCCCGTGGACGGCGTGGTCACCGACGTCGCGGTGCAGGTGGGGGACAGCGTGGGCCAAGGCGGCTCGGCCGGTGGGCAGGACGCAGGAAGCTCGGGAGCCAGCGGCGGCTCCGCCAACTCCGGCGGTCTTCTCACCATCCGGCCCCAGGGCGAGATCGATCTCGAGGCCAACGTCAGCGAGCTCGACATCGGCCAGATCCACGTGGGCCAGCCGGCCACGGTGACCGTGGACGCCTTCCCGGGGAAGCTCTTCCAGGGCACGGTGAGCGACATCGCCGGGCAGGCGACCTCGCAGAACGGGGTGGCCACCTTCCCGGTCTGGATCTCGATCCAGCAGCCGACGGGGCTCTTGCCGGGCATGACCGGCCACGCCCAGATCGTCGTCACCCAGCGGCAGAACGTGCTCCGCGTGCCGACGGAGGCGGTGGTCCAGCCCTCGGGCGGGCTGAGCGCGGCGCCCAACAGCCGCGGCCTCGTGCAGGTGCTTGAGAACGGGCAGCCGGTCAGGAAGGTGGTCGAGCTCGGCGTCGTCACCCCGCGCTGGGCGGAGATCGTCTCCGGGCTGAGCGAGGGGGAGCAGGTGATCGTGGCCACAAGCCAGGCTTCGTCGAGCGGGGGCACGCCGCAGGCGGGCTTCCGCCCCTTCGGCCTGGGCGGGGAGGGCGGCCGCGGCTTTGACCTCGGAGGCGGTCGACCGGGAGGCGGTGGCTTCGGCAACGGAGGTCGCCCGGCCTCGGGTGGCGGCTTCGGCGGAGGAGGCGGCGGTACGGGAGGCGCAGGCGGCGGCACGGGAGGCTCCGGCCGGTGATCATCGAGGTTGAACAGGTGGAGAAGGTCTACCACCGCGGCGGGATCGACGTGCATGCCTTGCGCGGGATCTCGTTCTCGGTGGAGAAGGGCGAGTTCCTCGCACTGACGGGTCCGTCGGGCTCGGGCAAGTCGACGCTGATGCACATCCTGGGGGCGCTGGACCGGCCCAGCTCCGGCGTCTACAAGCTCGACGGGATCCCGGTGCAGGACCGGAGCGACGAGGAGCTGGCGCGGATCCGGAACCGGCGCATCGGCTTCGTCTTCCAGCAGTTCAACCTGCTTCCCCGCCTGACGGCGCGCCAGAACGTGGAGCTGCCGCTCCTTTACGCCGGCGTGCCGGCGCGCCAGCGGCGCGCCCGGGCGGAGGCGGCCCTGGCGGCGGTGGGGCTGGCCGAACGGATGGATCACCGGCCCAGCGAGCTCTCGGGCGGGCAGGAACAGCGGGTGGCCATCGCGCGGGCGCTGGTGACCGAGCCGGCGATCGTCCTCGCCGACGAGCCGACGGGCAACCTGGACAGCGTGGCCGGGGCGGAGGTGCTGGAGCTCTTCGAGCGGCTCAACCGCGAGGGCATGACCGTCATCCTGGTCACCCACGACGCCTCCGTCGCGGCCAGGGCGCGGCGCCAGCTGCGCATCCGCGACGGGCGACTGGAGGCGGACGAACGGACGCCTGCGGCGGCCGCAGCCGCCGGCGGCGGGGAGGGGGAGGGAAGGTGAGCTGGGTCGAGTCGATCTGGGACGCGCTGCTCCGGATCGGGGAGAACAAGCTGCGCACCTTCCTGACCATGCTCGGGATCATCATCGGCGTCGCCGCGGTCATCCTGCTGGTCTCCGTCGGCCAGGGCGCCTGCTCCTCGGTGACCGCGCAGCTGGAGGGGCTGGGGTCGAACCTGATCTCGGTGACGCCGGCGGGCGGCGTGCAGCTGACCGCGGCCGACGCGCAGGAGCTCGTCGGGCGTGTGCCCACCATCACGGCGGCCGTGCCGGTGGTCACCGTGCCGAACGGCACCGTCGCCCGCGGGCGGCTCAGCTACGCGACCACGGTCGAGGGCACCTGGCCGCAGTACGCGGCGATCCGCGACCTGAAGGTGGCGCGGGGACGCTTCCTCCAGGCGCTGGACGAGAACCGCCGCCTGCCCGTGGCGGTGATCGGGCAGACCGTCGCCCAGGAGCTCTTCGGCGGCGGCCCCGCCGTCGGGCAGACGATGGAGGTCGACGGGACCGAGGTCACGGTGGTGGGCGAGCTGGCGCCGGTCGGCTCCAGCTTCGGCCAGAACAACGACGACGTGGTCTTCATACCGCTCAGCCTGGCCCAGGAGCTGGCCGGGACCGACCGCGTCGGCCAGATCATGGCCCAGGCGCGGAGCTCACAGGACGCCCAGCTGGCGGCCAACCACATCGCCACGGTGATGGACCTGGAGCACGGCCAGCCCGGCGAGAGCCAGCCGCCGGTCCGCGTCTTCAACCAGACGCAGCTCCTCTCCGCCCTGGGGACGGCCACGCAGACGCTCACCCTGATGCTGGCGGCCATCGCCGCCATCTCGCTGGTGGTGGGCGGCATCGGGATCATGAACATCATGCTGGTGACGGTCAGCGAGCGGACGCGGGAGATCGGCATCCGCAAGGCGCTCGGGGCGACGCGCCGGAACATCCTGGCGCAGTTCCTGACCGAGTCGGCCGTGCTCAGCCTGGCGGGCGGCGTCGTCGGCATGGCGGTGGGCACGGCCGGCTCGCTGGTGATCGACCGGCTGATGGGCTTCCCCGCGGTGGTCTCCTGGAGCGCCATCCTGGGCGCCTTCGCCTTCGCGGCGGCAGTGGGGCTCTTCTTCGGGGTCTACCCGGCCATGCGGGCGGCGGCGCTCGATCCGGTGGAGGCGCTCCGCTACGAGTGACCGGCGGGCCCGGCGGGCGGGGCGTGCCTCCCGCCCGCCGGCTGCTCCGGCGTCCGCGCGCCGGCGGCATCCTGCCTCGCCATATCCTTCCCCGCCCCGGCTCCTCCCCCTCAGATCAGCGCGCCGAACCGCCGGATGAACCGGCTCTTGACGCGCTGGGCGAGGGTCAGGTAGCCGAGCAGCGTGGCCAGGAGCCACGGGAAGTAGAAGGCGGGCAGGGGGCTCATGCCTAGGTGGGCTCCCAGCCGGGTGAAGGGGATGACGGTGTCGACGGCGACCGCCGCACCCGTGGCCAGCAGCACGGGCAAGCCGGCGAGACTCTGCAGGAAGGGAACCTTCTCGGTCCGCAGCATGTGGACGACCAGCGTCTGCGTCCAAAGGCTCTCCACGAACCACCCGCTCTGGAAGAGGGCGACGAACTGCGCCTTCAGGGGCTCCGGCAGCACCGCGTAGGCGCCGCCGACCGTCGCCGGCGCGACGAGGAAGAACATGAGGGCGTACGTCGTCACGTCGAAGACGGAGCTCGTCGGCCCGAACCAGACCATGTACCGGCCGATGGCGGGTGCGTCCCACTGGCGGGGGCGGAGCAGGTACTCCCGGTCCATCCGATCCCAGGGCATGGTGGTCATGGCGAGATCGTAGGTGAGGTTGAGGAAGAGCAGCTCCAGCGGCGTCATCGGCAGGAACGGCAGGAGCCAGCTGGCCACGAGGACCGAGAAGACGTTGCCGAAGTTGGAGCTCGCGGTGATCTTGATGTACTTGACGATGTTGCCGAAGGTCCTCCTTCCCTCGATGATCCCGTCCACCACGACCCGCAGGTCCCGCTCCAGGAGGATGATGTCCGCCGCTTCCTTCGCGATGTCGACGGCGTTCTCGACGGAGATGCCGATGTCGGCCGCATGCATGGCCGGGGCGTCGTTGATGCCGTCGCCGAGGAAGCCCACCGCGTGACCGTTGGCTCGGAGCGCCCTGACGATGCGCGCCTTGTGGGCAGGCGTGAGCCTGGCAAAGATCATGGTCTCCTCCACCGCCCGCCGAAGCGCTCCGTCGTCCATCCGGTCGACGTCGCTGCCGAGCAGGACGCGGTCCGCGGGGATGTCGACCTTCCCGGCGATGGCGCGCGTGACCACGTCGCTGTCACCGGTGAGGATCTTCAGGTTGACACCGTACTCTCTCAGGGTCCGGATCGTCTGCGGAGCCGATTCCTTCGGCGGGTCGAGAAAGGCGAGGTAGCCCATCAGGACCATGTCGCTCTCGTCGGCGACGGTGAAGGCACCGGCCGCCGGCGGGTTGGTCTTCTGGGCGACGGCGATCACACGCAGCCCCTTCTCGTTCAGCTGCCGGACCGTCGTGAGGATCTCCGCCCGCAGCTCGCCGGTCAGCGGCACGACCTGCCCGCGGTATTCGACATGAGAAGAGATCGCGAGCAGCTCCTCGACGGCACCCTTGGTGATCAGCTGGGTCTTCCCGGTCCTGTCGCGGACGACCACGCTCATCCGCTTGCGCACGAAGTCGAAGGGGATCTCGTCGACCTTCTCATAGTTTTGCTCGATCCAGGCGAACTCCTCGCCGGCATGGGCCAGGATCGCGCGGTCCAGGACGTTCTTGAGCCCGGTCTGGAAATAGCTGTTGATATAGGCGTGCTTGAGGACGCGCGGCTCCTCGTCGCCGTGGACGTCCAGGAAGAACTCGAGGACGACCCTGTCCTGCGTGAGGGTCCCCGTCTTGTCGGTGCACAGGACGTCCATCGCGCCGAAGTTCTGCATCGCCCCCAGGCGTTTCACGATCACCTTCTTCTGGCTCATGATGACGGCCCCTTTGGCAAGGCCGACGCTGACGATCATGGGCAGCATCTCCGGCGTCAGCCCGACGGCGACCGCGAGGGCGAAGAGGAGCGAGTCGAGCCATTCGCTCTTGGTGAGCAGGTTGAGGAAGAAGACGACGGGCACCATCGCCACCATGAAGCGGATGAGCAACCAGCTCGTGCGGCGGACGCCGATCTCGAAGCCCGTCGCCTCCCGCCGGGTGGCCAGCGACTCGGCCACCGAGCCGAAGTAGGTCTGCCGGCCCGTGGCCAGGACGACGCCGACGGCCGTGCCGCTCACCACGTTGGAACCCATGAAGGCGAGGTTCGGGCGCTCCACGGGGTTGCCCGAAGGCCGCTCCGCCCCCCCGACGCAGGGCGAGCTCACCTTCTCCACCGGCTCCGACTCGCCGGTGAGGACCGACTGGTTGACGAAGAGGTCCTTGGCGACGAGGATGCGCAGGTCCGCCGGGATCATGTCCCCCGCGGCGAGGTGGACGATGTCCCCCGGGACCAGGACGGAGAACGGCCTCTCCTGCTTGCCCGCCTCCCTGCGCTCGACGAGGGCGGTCAGGGTCACGAGGGCCCTGAGCCTCTTCGCCGCCTCGTCAGACCGCCATTCCTGGAGGAAGCGGAGCGCTCCGCTGACGAGGACCATGGTCATCATGATGATCACGCTCGACGGATCGCGCTCCTTCGGCGCCACGAACAGGATGTCCGTGAAGGTGGAGACGGCGGCCAGGATGAGCAGCACGACGATGAAGGGATCGACGAAGGCGTCCCACAGCCGCCTGGCCCAGGAGGGCTGCTGCCTCTCGGGGACCTCGTTCGGACCGTAACGGTCCAGACGGGCCTCCGCCTCGGCATCGCTCAGGCCGTTCCATGTCGTCCCCAGTTCCTCGACGACCTGCTCCTCCGGAAGGTCGCTCATGCGGAGGAGCGCATCCGTCCTCTCGTGGTCCTGGCGCTCCACGGCGGTCCGGGACCGGCGCTGCAGAACCGTGGACATGAGCATGCGATCTCTCCTCCTCTCCTTCGCTGCGTCATCTTCGTGCCGGGAGAGACCGGATCGGGTCGATGTCCCCATCCCGTTCTCCGGGTCAAAGCGGGTCAAAAGACGGAGAAGACGGATCCAACGGCGAGCTCCGGCGGCCGCATGCGCAAGGATGCCCCGGCAGGCCTGCTGCCGGCCGTCACGAGGATGCCGGGGGCTGTGATCCGCAGGGGCCGGTGCGATGCCTGCCCTCACGAGGAGGGCTGCCTGCACCCCCGGAGGAGGCGTCGTCGCAACGACGCTCGCAGGATCATCGCGCGGTCGGCGCGGAGGACAGCCATGCCACAGCCTTCCCTGGGTGGTCGAGGCCGCGGGAGCTCCCAGGTCTTCGGTCGCTCGGAGATTCCGCCGGGTCACCCGGGTTCATGACTGTCCCCCCTTTCCCGAGGCGGGCGAGGTCCCATGGAGGCTCGCCGCGGCTGAAGGACGGGTCCGCCCGGCCGGCGCGCGGCGCGACGGCGGGTCTCCCCCGCGCGCACCTCCGCCCGGCCATGCGGGCGGCCGTGGGGCCCAGGGCCGGCGTCGACCGCCTGCGGTCTCCCGGTGGACCCGCACGACGCACAGAAGAAAAATGCCTCTCGCTCGACGCGAGAGGCATGCTGGGCGCTGCCCGCCCACCGCTCCCCTCTCGTCGAGCTTCAGCAGCACGCAACGTAAGGGCGCGGGCCCCAGCCGCTTCGGGCGAAGCCTTACTCCGACCTCGCCTGTCCTGACCGTGGGCGTCTCTCGACGTTTCCGGTCAGCGGCCTCTGTTTGCGTGCACGCCTCGCCTAACGAGGTGCGATGGCTCCTGTTGCCGTGGGCCATTATGCTGCCGGGAGACCCGCGCGTCAACGAAGAGGGGGCTTCCAGTGGTCAACCGGTGGGACGGCCGGGTGGAATCCCTGGGGGACCGGCAAGGAGAGGTCGCGCTGGCGCGGTGGGACCTGGCCGTGGAGGATGGGCGACATGCGGGCCAGCCAAATCCGGGCGCGGCGTCCGAGCGGGCGTGGCTCGACGCCTTGGCCGGGAGCTGCGCGACGGAAGACGGGGCGTTGCCCGCGAGCGCAAGTCAACCGGTACCGAGATCCCGCCGGCCCGGCAGGAGGCGCGGCCGCGGCGGCCGACGCGATCATCTCCCCCGTTCGGGCGCTCCCGCGCGCGAAGTAGAGCCTCGGACAGAAGAAGAGCCGCCAGAATTCGGTACCGCGAATTCCAGCGGCTCCCAAACCACACCCTGGCCCTGTCCCCAATCCGTCCCCAAAACCAGCGGGGGCAAGGCCGGAAAGCGGCTTGGCACAAGGCTTTCTGAACTCTCTGGTGCCGAAGGTGGGACTCGGCTGGCGGCGCTCTGGCGAACACCGCCACGAGCGCCAAGCCTTGCACGACGCGGCCTCCCGGCGCCGGGCGCCGCGCAGAGCGCCGCCTGAAATCGGGGACCACGGGGGCTTCGGTCCCCAATCCGGTCCCCAAGATTTCGCCTAAATCCTTCCACGCCGGGCGCTCGCCCGGCCCCCAAGAACGAGGCGGGGCGGCCCCTCCAACCACACCGCGCCAGACCCGTTGGGCGCCTTCGCGAACACCGCGTAGGAATCAGACCCGTGGTCAAGAAACGCTTCCCATGACACCTGACGAGCTGGCGGCTCTCATCAGATCGGCCGAAGCGGCCCTGCCGCTGCTGATGTCCGCGTGGCAGTCGCACCTGAGGAGCCGTGCCAACCGAGATGCGGAGCTGCGCGCGCTCCACGCCTTCGCCGTGGACATGGACATGACGAGCCGTAAGCTCCGGGAAGCGGCCGAACGCGGCGGGCTTGAGCTGGACCGCCGCAGCCCGGATTTCCGCTGGTTCTTCGATCAGCGAGGTCCGCGTCGCAACTGGCCCCGCGCCCGCGCTGCCCTGGGCGTTGCGGCGGATCCCACCTCGATCAGCACGGTCGAAGGATTCCTGGCGACCATCACGAGCCGCGGTCTGGAGCCCGAAGCGTGCCTGGCCGCCGCGGAGTACTGCGAGCGCTTGCGCGACGGCGTGAAGGACATCCTCTACGGTGTCGGCGGGCATGGCAAGGCGCTGTGACGCGCGCATGGCCCCCGCTTCTGTCGGCCGGCGCGGACATGTCGTCGGAGGGAGATCGGCAAATGAGTCCGACTTCGGATTGCGGCATTAACGAGCCGTCCACTCGCCTGACGGCGGCCCGGCAATGGAGGATGGCAGCGCTGCGGGAGCGGGATCGGCTGGGCCGAGCGCTCAGCCTGGCGGTGGCGCGCCACCTCGACGGCCGCGGGGTAGTGGGCGCGTCGGAGCTGCGGCATCCGCGGGCGCTCAGGCTGCAGCGGTGGACATGCTGACGGAGCTGTTCCCCTCCCCGGATGACGTCGAGCGCGCGCTGTTCGCCTCCGTCCCCGACGACCGGCCGTGGGAGGCCCTCATCGACCTGGCCGGGCGCGTGCGCACCCTGACGGGGAGGGGCGCGGCGCTGGCGGCCGGTGCCCGCCCGGCGGCCGGAGCGCACATCGCATGCGAGGCCCTCCTGCTCGGCGAGGGCGCGGTCGTGGAGCCGACGGCGCTCTTCGTCGGCGGCCCCGTCTGAATCGGCCCGGGCTCGGAGATACGGGTTCCTCGTTCGCTTCATCCGGGTGCCGAAGCTCAACTCGATATGCCGTCAGATTGTAGGCAGCCCCGCAGGTTCGGCGTGCCAGAGGTAGTTGTATACTACACTAGCTATCGGATCCGCACTCCAATCATGCAATTGACGGCCCTCGCCAGCTGCCCGGAGCGCTTGCTCCCAAAGCCAGAAGCAGAGCCGATCGACGTCCTCGTGGCTGGCTCCGGCCAGGAGACGCCCGGATCGAGGTCGGGGAGCGTACGCGAACGCCTTCACTCCATCGCCTGAAACGAGCGGGTCGACCTCTCTCCTAGACACATTACAGAGGGACAGCATCACACTGAAGCCGGCCAGGAGCCCAAACTCTCGGATGGCCCGCGCATAAGGGCCCAAAGTAGCGTGAAGCGCATGGATGAGGTACACTGGGGAAACCCGCTCCCCAGTCACGTTCAAGAGACGATACCAAGCGGCCAATCTGCCATCGCGGTACACCACGACGCTGGACCAATAGGATTCTCGATCTCCTGTCCATACTTCGTGCGTAGCCGCTTCTTCGTGCGCACTCCACCGATCAACCATCGGGAATACCGGTGGCAGATTCCTATACGCATATGTCGCTTCCGGTCTCCATACCCTGTTAGCGTTCAATTTCTCCAGGCTAAGGAGATCTGGACGTCTGATGTCCGGGACGATGTAGATAAAGGCGAGCGGCACATCCAACAGAGCAGCAGGCACGTATCGCCTGCATTCTGCTTCGCCTTCGGCCTCCAAAGTCATCCGGGATATCGTCCGCCCCTCGTAGATCCGGTCCAGCTCCTCGCGAGACGCGCCCACGACCGATGTGCCCCGCCGCACCGGGACTTCGAAGTCGGCTCCGTCCTGCACGGTGTACGGCCTGTCTTCCCCGGCCCACACGAACACCACGACGCCGCGACCGTCGCCAGCCGGGAACGTCACGAGATCGTACCGTGGCGTGGGCCGGACCAAGTCGTTCACAATGTTCGTGATCTGCTGGGACAGATCGACGCCTACGGGCGTGGTCACCGGCGTCAACTCGGCCTCTGCGTCCGGCTCCCCGGTCCGATCCTTCTCCGCCACGCCGAGTACCAGGACGCCTCCGTGGGCGTTGGCGAACGCGGCCACGGTCCTGGCGAGAGTCCGCCTGTGCCTCGGTTCAGCGAGGTCGAGAGTCCGCTTGTAGTCCAAGACCGTGCTTTCCGGCAGGCGCTGCGCGATGAATTCCAGTAGAGTTTCCCTGGTCCGCCCGGCCGCTTCGGCTGCGCGAAGGCGCTCGCGAAGATCGTCCACCAGCGACATGTCGTACCTACCGCCCTCCACCCGGGACTAGCTGCGGCCAACACCATGCTCCGCCATTCGGCAGCGCGCTCCAACGGACTCTTGGTGAGCATCCAAGCGGTAGCATCCGAGCTCGACCGCTCCTCTCCCTCTCCCGCCTCCTGCGCTCGGCCTCCCCCCGCCGAGCTTCGCGCCTGCCGTCGAGCCAATGGGCCGCGATCCGATCAGCCAGCGCGCCCGCGAGGGTAAGGAGGCCGCCCGCGATGACGTCAGACAGTTGCGCCACACGCCCTCACCGCCGACCCGCTAGTCCTCCTCCAAGTACCGCTTGAACCACGCGTCGAAGAGCCGACGCGCCTCGCGCAGCTCGCCCGCCGTCATGCGGGCCTCCAGCTCAGCCAGCTCCCGCCGCCCCGCCTCGGCCTCCAGTTCCGCCGCCGCCCAGTCGCCCGAATCCTCCGCCAGCGTCAGACGCTGGCGAGCGGCCGCCCACCTCAAGACCAAGTCAGCACTGTCCAACGGCGCTGAACCCTCCCAGGAACCGCCAGCGCTCCTCGTAGGGCGAAGGCGCCAAACGATCCGAGATAGCGGCTCACGCCGCCCTTCCCAGCCATCATGCCTCGGCCCACTCCTCCGCGAAGGCCTCGGCCTGCTTGAGCACGGTGTCCGTCGCCTTCTCCTGCTTGTCCGGCGGGTAGCCGTGCCTCCGCAGGATCCGCTTCACCAGCACCCGGAGGTGGGCGCGCACGTCCTCCCGTACGGTCCAGTCGATAGACGCGTTCTGCCGCACGCTTTCGACGAGCTCCCGGGCGATGGTGCGCAGCGTCTCGTCGCCGAGAACCTTCACCGCGCTGTCGTTCGTCTCCAGGGCGTCGTAGAAGGCCAGTTCCTCGTCGGAGAGCCCGAGCGACTCGCCGCGCTGGTCGGCCTCGCGCATCTGCTTGGCGAGCGCGATCAGCTCCTCGATAACCTGCACCGCCTCGACGGCGCGGTTATGGTATCGGCGGATCGCCTGCTCCAGCATCTCCGCGAAGGAGCGCGCCTGCACGATGTTCCTGCGTCTGCGCGCGGAGATCTCCCCCTCGAGGAGCTTCCGCAGCACCTCCACCGCGAGGTTCTTCTGGGGCATGCCGCGCACCTCGGCCAGGAACTCGTCCGACAGGATCGAGATGTCGGGCTTCTTCAGGCCCGCGGCCTCGAACAGGTCCATGACACCCTCCGGCGCGACGGCCCGGGAGACGATCTGCCGGATCGCGTGGTCGAGCTCCTCCTCCGGCTTGGCCTCGCCGGCGGAGCGCTTCACCAGGGCCGCCCGGACGGCCTGGAAGAAGGCCACGTCGTCCCGGATCCGCAGGGCCTCCTCGTGGGGAACGGCCAGCGCGAAGGCCTTCGAGAGGTTGGACACGGCGTCCAGGAGGCGCTCCTTGCCGTCATGCTGCGCCAGGATGTGCTCTTGGGCGGGGGGCAGCAAGGCGATGCGACCTTGATACCCTCCGGTCTTCCACTGGGACCAGTCGAAGCCGTGGAACAGGTCGGAGCAGACCTCGTAGTGCTTGAGCATCGCGGCCACGGCCTCTTCTTGGTCGATCGCGGCCCGCCCCTTGCCGCCGCTCTCGGTGTAGGTCGCCAGCGCTTCCTTCAGCTCGTGCGCCAGCCCGAGGTAGTCCACCACCAGGCCGCCGGGCTTGTCCCGGAACACCCGGTTGACGCGCGCGATGGCCTGCATGAGCCCGTGCCCGCGCAGCGGCTTGTCGACGTACATCGTGTGAAGGCTTGGCGCATCGAAGCCCGTGAGCCACATATCCCGGACGATGACCATCTTGAAGGGGTCATTCGGGTCGCGGAACCGGTTGGCGAGCAACTCCCGCCTCTGCTTGTTGCGGATGTGAGGCTGCCAGTCCAGCGGGTCCGACGCCGAGCCCGTCATGACCACCTTGACGACGCCTTTGTCGTCGTCGTCGCTATGCCACTCGGGGCGGAGCCGCACGATCTCGCGGTAGAGGTCCACGCAGATCCGGCGGCTCATGCACACGACCATCGCCTTGCCGTCGAGAGCCTCGAGCCGCCGCTCGAAGTGCTCCACGACGTCCTCGGCAATGAGCCGGATCCGCCTCTCGGCCCCCACGACGGCCTCGAGCTGCGCCCACTTGCTCTTGAGCCTCTCCTTGCGCTCGACCTCCTCGCCCTCCGTGACGTCCTCGAAGTCGGGGTCGATCCGCGGGCGCTCCGCCTCGTCCAGCTCCAGCTTCGCCAGCCGGCTCTCGTAGTAGATGGGGACCGTTACCCCGTCCTCGACGGCCCGCTGGATGTCATAGATAGGCGAGATGTAATCGCCGAAGACTTGGCGGGTGTTCCTGTCGGCCTTCTCGATAGGCGTTCCGGTGAAGCCGATGAACGAGGCGTTCGGCAGGGCGTCGCGCATGTGCTTCGCAAAGCCGTCGATGAAGTCGTACTGGCTCCGGTGGGCCTCGTCGGCGATGACCACGATATTGCGCCGCCGGGACAGGACGGGGTGGCTGGCGTCCTTCTCGTCCGGGAAGAACTTCTGGATGGTGGTGAAGACGACCCCGCCCGCCTCCCGGTCAAGAAGCCGCCGCAAGTCCACCCGGGACTCCGCCTGCACCGGGTCCTGGCGCAGCAGCTCCCGGCACCGCGAGAACACGCCGAAGAGCTGCCCGTCGAGGTCGTTCCTGTCCGTGATCACGACGATCGTGGGGTTCCGCAACTCGGGGTGACGGATGATCCGACCGGCGTAGAAGACCATCGTCAGGCTCTTGCCGGAGCCTTGCGTGTGCCACACCACGCCGATGCGCCTGTCACCGGGGGCACCGCCCTGGCGGCCCCCCCTCGCGGGACCGCGCTCCTGCTCCGCCGCCGCGCGCAGCGTCTCCTCCACCGCCGCGTTGACCGCATGGAACTGGTGGTAGCCCGCCATCACCTTGGTGAGGTTGCCGCCGCCCCGGTCCTCGAACACGATGAAATCCCGAATAATCTGCAGGAACCGCCGCTTGTCGAAGACCCCGCGGAGCGCGACCTCGAGCTCGGTCAGGCTGGCGTCGGCCACATCCTCCCCGCTGATTACCCGCCAACGCATGAAGCGGTCCCGGTCCGCGGTGAGGGACCCGATGCGCGCCTGGAGGCCATCGGAGATGACCAGCGCCTCGTTGTAGGTGAAGAGGGACGGGACGTCTTCCTTGTACGTCTGGATCTGGTGGTAGGCGGTCCAGACGGTGGCCTGCTCATCGGCGGGGTTCTTGAGCTCCACCACGGCCAGAGGCAGGCCGTTGACGAACAGCACAACGTCCGCCCGGTGCGGCCTCTTCTCCTTCACCGCGAACTGGTTGACGGCCAGCCAGTCGTTCGCCTCGGGGCGCTCGAAGTCCAGCACCCGCGCTTGGGCGCCGCGGATCCCGCCGTCATCCGCACGGTACTCGACCGTCACGCCGTCCACGAGCATGCGGTGCGCAGCGCGGTTGCGGGCTTCCAGGGTGGCGCCCTCTGGCCGTGTGAGCTTACGGAACGCGTCTTCCAGCGCCTCGGGGGACAACTCGGGATTCAGCCGCTTGAGAGTTGCGCGAACCCGCTGCTCCAGCACGACCCGGTCGTAGTCGGGCCGTTCCCCGCCCGGCGCGCCCGGCGCGATTTCGGGGCCGTGCTGGACCTGCCAGCCGAGGCTCTCCAGCCACTCGAGCGCGGCCTCTTCCAAGTCGGACTCCGCGATACCCGATCTCATGGGTCCACCTTCCGATCGGTTTGCCAGCGGCCCCGCCAGGCCGCCCACACCGCTTCCACGTCTAAACCATCCGCCAGGGCCTTTCTGATCTTTTCGATCGCCCGCCGCGAGTACTGCTTGTGCACGCTCCTGCCGATCCTGATCTCCTTGTAGCAATCGGGATCATCCCGGATACCAAGGTGCCCCACGACCGCCACCAGCTTCGGCGCCGTCAGGCCGACCTTCTCGGCGAGCTGTCTGGCCCCGAGGTTGTAGAAATCGAGGTCGTTCACCCGCTTCACGGCCACGACGGACGCTCCTGGGGTGCCCTCGGGAACAAGCTGGATAGGGACGCCATCCTTCTTCGACAGGCGCAACGACAGCGCGGGTCCGCCACCGTCGGGAGTAATCTCGACCGCCGCAACCCCTGGGAAGACCTCGGTCCAGTGCTTCCCCGCGAGGAGCTCTCGGCCGATCCGGCGCAATTCACCATCGCTCGGTTGCGTCTTCTCCCCTCTCAGCGTCGAGTCCAGAATGGCCAGCGGCCGGAGCCTGGCCCGCGCCTCGACGTGCCGCCTTCGTCCGGGGCCGAGCAGCTTTTTAATCTCCTCCACCTCAAAGTCAAAGAGCGTCACGAGATCCGTGGGCGGCGCCGTCGAGACCGGCAGGACGCGCGTCGGCAGGTAGAATGTCAGCTCCTGCCCGAACGCGCTCTTGAGCAGGTCTCGAAAGAGAGTGACCCCCGACTGCACGTGCATGTACAGCTGCCCCTCTGAGACGTCCAGCAAATGATGCTGCGCCGCGTCCCGCAGCCCGTTGATCGTCTGGAGGACGAGCACCTGCTCCTCTGACAGAAACCTAACCTTGCCATCGCTCAACCCGATTCGCACGCTCTTGTCAAACCCGATGGTCTCCCTGCTGCGTCGCTCCCTGATCCGCCCGCCACGATGGAGGATTGCCGCCTTGAGCAGCATCTCGAAGGCGTGATCCAGCAAGATGAGGACCGCGCTGACCCTGCCCCGATCCTGCGGCCGGTTGAACAGTTCCACGCTCAGCAGCAGCGAGTCGGTTGCCTTCTCCAGCAGGCGCTTCGCCTCCCGTCTCATCCCACGGCGCTCCCGATGAACCGCTCAGCATCTCTTAACCTGAGCTCGCCTGAGATGAGCTTAGGTAGCAGCGCGTCGCGCAACCTGGCCAGGGTCCGAGACTCGAGCCGCAGGGTAAGTACGCGCTCTAGCATTGGAGCAATGACGCGATCTGCCGCGGCCATCACGTCCGCGCTAGCGACCACCACTTGTGCACTTGCCAAGTGATGGCGCTGGATGTGGCCCATAGTCGTTGCCTTATCAGCCGCAATGGAGCGGAATTCTGGAAGATGTTCGTGTATCCAGAAATAATAGAACCACTTAGGGTACTTGTTGGACGTCACCTTGAACAGATGTTGGTTGAGAGCACCCTTGCCCCCAGCCCACACGATGCACTCGAGAGAACCGGACCACGAGAAGAGCACGTCACCATCATCGACAATGTACTCTACCGGCACATCTGCACTACACCGATCGGCCCCGTCGGTATCTCCCTTCCGAAGCTGGGCAATCTTGATCACAGGCAAGGCCGGTCCCGTCCCGGGACGGTACTGCTGGAGGGCCAAGCCGTTGAGGAACTGGGCGATCTCGTTGAGCCCTTCCACACGCCAGCCTTCCGGGATCGCCCCAAGCTCGGAGTCTGCGAATCCTTCAGGGAACAGGTCGTATAAGTGCTGCGGCAGACCAGGCAGCGACTCGCCCCTCCGCCATCGCCCTTCCATCTTCGCACGGACCGGCTCGAAGTCCACGAACCACGCCTTGAAGATCGCCCGCGCCATGGCCTCCAGCGTCTCGCTCATCCGACGGTTGAGGTCGATCTTCTCATCCAGCGTCGAAAGGACACGTACAGTGGCGCGCCGAGTTGCGCGGTCCGGCGGGTAGGGAATTGGTATCCGGTTTAGGTTGGCTTGTGACAACTTAGGCTGCACGGATCCGGTCACGAACGGGCGTACCGGTACTGTAGATAGTGCATAGTAGATATACTTGGTGTCCTCGTCGTCAACACCCCGGAGGACATGCGCATGGTTGTTGACCCAAAACTTGCCCTGCACTAGTTGGATGAAAGGTGCTCCGTCCTCTCTTTCCACGGAGCCGTCCTCAGCGACAAGCAGATGCAAGCCATCAAACAAATAGCCGTCGATATGGTCCATGACGCCCGTGGCCCCGTAATACGGATACGGTCCTCGCCGTTGTGCCCGGACCCGACTGGACAATGGTATCCGTCTCGAATCCAGGTTCTCGACGAGTTCCCCGAGCTGGCGAGCCGGGTATTCAGTCCTCATATCCCAGCTCCTCCAGGCTCCTAGCGATCATGTCGTCGAGCCGGCGCGCCTCGGCCTGCTGCGCGCGTAACTGGGCCGCCAAGCGCCTGATCTTCACGTCGACTGCTTCGGAGTCATCCTCCAGCGCCTCTGTGCCGACGTAACGCCCGGGTGTCAGCACATACGCGTTCTGCCTGATTTCATCTCGTGTGGCACTCTTACAGAAGCCAGGGGCATCTTGGTACTCGCTCGCCCCTGGCTCGCCCCTCCAAGCGTGGTAGGTGCGAGCGATGTCCGCGATCTCCTCGTCGGTGAGCTCGCGGTGGGTGCGATCCACCATCACGCCCATCCTGCGGGCGTCGATGAAGAGCACCTGGCCCCGTCGGTCGCGGAACCTGTGGTTCCTCTTGTCCCGCGCGATGAACCAGAGGCAGGCCGGGATCTGCGTCGAGTAGAAGAGCTTGTCGGGAAGCGCCACGATGCAGTCCACCAGGTCGGCCTCGACGATGTTCTTCCGGATCTCGCCCTCGCCGGACTGGTTCGATGACAGCGAGCCGTTGGCCAGGACGAAGCCCGCCACTCCCGTCGGGGCGAGGTGGTGGATGATGTGCTGGACCCAGGCGAAGTTGGCGTTGCCCACCGGCGGCACGCCGAACTTCCAGCGCTTGTCCTCGCGCAGCCGCTCCCCGCTCCAGTCGCTCACGTTGAAGGGCGGATTGGCCAGGATGAAGTCGGCCTTCAGGTCGGGGAAGCGGTCGTTGTGGAAGCTGTCGCCCTGCTCGATCTTGCCGTCGATGCCGCGGATGGCCAGGTTCATCTTGCACAGGCGCCAAGTGGTGTAGTTCGACTCCTGGCCGTAGACGCTGATCTGCGACCGGGCGCGGCCGCCGTTCCCGTTGCCGTTGGCGTGAGCCTCGATGAAGCGGACCGACTGGACGAACATCCCGCCCGAACCGCAGCAGGGGTCGTAGACCCGCCCCCGGTAGGGCTCGATCATCTCCACGAGCAACCGCACCACGGATGCCGGGGTGAAGAACTCGCCGCCCTTCTTGCCCTCGGCGCTCGCGAACCTGGAGAGGAAATACTCGTACACCCGTCCGAGCACGTCCTTTGCCCGCGCCTCGCCGTCGCCGACCCTGATGTTGCTTACGAGGTCCACGAGCTGGCCGAGCCGCTGCTTGTCAAGAGCCGGACGGGCGTACTCCTTGGGCAGCACGCCCCTCAGCGCCGGGTTGGCGCGCTCGACGGCGGCCATGGCCTCGTCCACCACCTCGCCGACGCTGGGCTGCCTGGCGGCGGCCCTGATGCGCGCCCACCGCGCCTCGGTCGGCACCCAGAAGACGTTTACCGCGCGGTACTCGTCCGGGTCCTCGGGGTCGGCGCCCTGCGCCCTCTCCGCCTCGAGCTTGGCGCGCTGCTCCTCGAATGCGTCCGAGACGTACTTGAGGAAGAGAAGGCCCAGCACGACGTGCTTGTACTCGGCCGCGTCCATGCTGCCGCGCAGGGCATCGGCCATCTGCCACAGCTCCGCCTCATAGCCGACGTTCGCCGTCGTGGCGTTCGAGCTAGCCGTGTTCTTCCTGGTCCTTGGCATGGCCCACCTCGCAGCCTCGCTTCACGTGGAGAGATCCCTCTCATGGCATCCCCACGGGCCGGGACATAGTGGCCGGGATCTCCTTCGTCAATTTGACATCATTCGCCAACTCACTGGCGGGACCTCCAAGACTGTTCGCCCCACCGTCCTAGCAGACGCCGGCTGGCCGCTAAGGATCGGCGGAGATACTGCCACGAGTTGCAGCCTGCCTTTCCCGCCAACGACACCGGAGCCGCAGAGCCAACGTCACGCGCCCGCCCGGCTACGCGCCCCGTGGCAGGCCGTTCCACCAGCATGGGCTCGTTGCCTGAGACTACCAGGGCATTACCCATGATCCTTCTGCCGTGACCGAGATCCGGTGCAGGGAGGCGGAGAACGCCATGGAAATCAAGAGCATCGACGTGGAGGAGGAGCGCTGAATGGCCGCCGGCTTGGTGGAGCGGTGGGTCAGGGCGCGCCGGGCGCTGACCGAGGCGGAGGACTCCGGCGACTGGGACAGGGCCGAGCGCGACGCGGCGGCGGCCCGCCGCGAGCTGGCCGCCCTCGAGGCCCGCATGACCGACGAGGAGAGGCGGGAGGCCCGGCGGCGTTTCGATGCGTGGTTCAGGGGCTACCTCGCCGACGATGTGGCCTGGCCTGGCCTTGACTTGCATTCCCCTTAGAGGATTCTTGTATGGACTGGCAGGTTGCTAACGTCATCGTGAACGGCTTTGTCGCCATGGCCAACTTTGCGATGGCGATGTACACAATGAGGTCGGCGGCTGCCGCCAGAGCTGGTGTCCAGGCCGCCCAAAATGGCATCAAGGCCCAGATCCGACCGCTGGTGACCTTCGACAAGCGCGGCAAGCCCATTGCAACACAGTCGGCTGTGGGCGGCGCACCGTCCTCCCGCTGGTATCACTTCGCAATCCGCAACGCGGGGCATGGGCCAGCCATCTTGGGCACCAACTTCTTTTGCGACCCTGACCTGAGCGTGTTGCAGCAAGCTGCTGTGGGGCGCGCACCATTCCCGCCGCCCGACGACGAGAGGGTTGCTGATCTCCAGAATGCCGGTCGTCTCCCGAACATCTTGGCCCCCGGCGACGAGCTCGAGATCAAGGTACTTCTCGGCTATCAGGCCGACAAAAAGCCGATGGAAAACCCGTGGTCGTTCTATGTACGGTACTCGGACATAGACGGGAACAGGTACGTCGCGCGCGTGACGATCGCCACCGACTCCGGAGACGTTCTTGGCATCGAGACCAAAGAAGGAGAATGCCCCTGAAAGTGACCGGGGCGTTCGTGCCTTGCGCCGCCTTCCCCGCCCCGGTCGGCCCGCCCTCCGTGCCGCTCATTCCTCCCCTTTCTCCTCGCCCGGCCCCTCCCCCAGCAGCCCCAGCACCTCTTCCGGTACTCCGTCCGGGTGCGACGGGGGGGGCCGCCCGGCCCTCCAGCGGAACGGACGAACGCCGTCCCCTCACCTCTCGGCCCCACCGCCGGCCCCGTCTGGCGCCGGCTCGTAATCCAGGATGGTCGTGAGCATGAGATCTGGGAAGTGCTCCCGGACCCACGGCGCGCGCTCGTCCGCGAACTCCGGCCGGATCCGCACGCCGAGCTGGCCATCCCAAGGGATCAGCGTGTGATGCGGGTCCGACGCCGAATGGAAGCGGAAAACCAACTCATCGGTCGTCTCAAGCAGGAAGTCGATCAGCACGGAGCGCGGCCAAGCGTACACAGACGCGGCCGCGCCGGACAACCGCATCCGATCCCCCTCGACCGTCACCTCCGCGAGATCGCCCGCTTGCGCCGCATCGACCAAGGCGTCGCTGACGGCGTGCCAGTCCCCGACCGGACTGGCGAGCGCCGACAACACCGCCTGGGTCGCCTTGATCGCCACCTGCTGGTTTCTCCGGCCATCGGTCAGGTCCCACAAAAGGTCCTCGTACAGCCGATCCACAGCGCGGTCCGGCCTCACAAGCTCGAACATCTTGAACGCGGTCCGTGAATAGGCGGGTGCGCGTTTCCTCCCCCGCTCCACGTCGGCGATGAAGATCTCAGTGCACTCGAACCTGCGGGCGGCGGCGCGGAGCGACAGCCCCTCGCGCTCCCGCCACCTTCGCAGCAGCACCCCATACCTCCTAGCCACGTCGATCATCCTCCCAACCGCTCCGGTTGACAGCCGCGTCGGGCTGTGCTCCACTATGAACCGGAGGAGTTGCCAGCTATGACGGTACTATATCTCCTCCCGCGCTGTCGACCACAGCGCGACACACCTCCGGGGGAGGAGTGCGCCCACATGCGGGTGGTGGTCTATGACCCTGGCGGTCGGCTGGTCTCGACTTGCACTCCGGGCCGCGCACGCCGGGCGGTGCGCCGGGGCCGGGCGGTCTGGCGCGGCGCCGGGGCCATCGTCCTGTTGACGCCGATCACGGATGCCGAGACCAAGGAGCGGGCCGCCGAGGACCCGCGCACGGCGCGGGCGCTGCGCGACGCCGTGGCCGCCAGGGTCCGCCGTCTGCGGGAGGTGGAGGGGGCGTTGGCCCTGGTCGGCGCGCGGCCGGCGGCGGCCGTGGCGGAGGCCGCGGGCCTGCCCTGGCCCGGTCCGGCGGAGCTGTGGAAGTGGGGCGAGGCCGACTGGGCGGCGTGGGGCGCGGCGCTCCTGGCCGCGCTCGACGATGAGCTCCGGGCGGCGGTAGAGCGGCTGATGGCCGCGCCGCTGGCGCGCAAGCGCCACCGGACGCGGACGCCCTGGAGGACGTCCGAGGGGCGGACCGCCCGGGCAGCCGCCGCTGGAGGGGGGGAGGTGACGAAGCGTGGACCAGGAAAAGGCAGCGCCCGCCGTCGGCTCGGCGGGCGGGGCTGCGGACCTTGACAGCAAGATTGTACGTCAGCCCGACGCCGGCGGTCAACCCGCCGGCCGGGCGGCGCCGCCCGCGGAACTGCTCGCGCGGATCCGGGAGCTGGCCGCCCGGTCCGGCGGCGGAGACGGCGCCCGGGGCGGGCGCGGACGGGGCGGGCGCGGCAAGCGGGGCCGGGCCGACAGCGGCGCGGGCGAGGACGGGGGCGCCGCCCAAGCCGCCGCCGGCGGGGGCGGTGGCGGCCGGCCGGAAGTCTGCGTCGACGACCTCGCCGCGGCCTACCGGGTCGCGATGAGCCTGATCGCCGCCGACGCGGCCTCGGACAAGCCCACCCTGTGGGAGCGCGCCGGCGAGCTGGTGACCGTTGGCGAGGAGACCGACCCGGCTGGCGGCGAGCGGGCGCCGCGCATCGTGCCGATGACGCCGGCCACCGTGGAGGTCTGGCTGGCCGAACGCGCGGACTGGTTGCGGCTCACCCGGGACGGGGCGCGGCGCGCGAGCCCGCCGCGCGTGCTGGCCGAGGCCGTGGTGGCGGCGCCGACCAAGCCCGCCGCGCCGCTGAAGTACGTCTCGCGCGTGCCCGTCGTGGCGGCGGACGGCATCCACGCCGAGCCCGGCTACCAGCCCGCCACCGGCGTCTATTACTGGCCGCACCCCAGGCTGGCCGGCGCCGACCTGCGCGTGGACCCCGAGCCGTCGGACGGCGCCGTGCGGCGGGCGTTGGAGCTGCTGCTCGGCGAGTACCTGGGCGACTTCCCGTTCGTGGACCAAGCGAGCCGCGCCAACGCCCTCGGGCTGCTCCTCGAGCCGGTCTGCCGGCCGCTGTTCCGCCCGCCGTCGCCGCTCTGGGCGATCGACGCCCCGCAGGCGGGGTCGGGCAAGTCGCTCCTCGCCCAAGCCCTCCTCCTGCCGGGCGTCGGGCAGGTCGTACCCGTGCGATCTTTGCCCGAGGACGAGACCGAGGCGGGCAAGACGCTCCTGGCCCTGCTGCTCGGCGGCCAGCGCGCGGTCGTATGGGACAACGCCAACGGCGCCACGGTCAGGGGCGACGCGCTCGAGGCCGTTCTTACGGCGCCGGCGTACGAGGGGCGGCTCCTCGGGCAGTCCCGGACCGCCCGGGCGCCCAACCTGACGACCTGGATCATCACAGGGAACAACATCCAGTACGGCGGGACGATGGCCCGCCGCGTCGTCCCCATCCGGATCGACCCCCGCGTCGAGGAGCCGTGGACGAGGACCGGGTTCCGGCACCCGCGGCTCCTCGAGTGGGCCGAGGAGCGCCTGGCGGAGCTGGTCCGCGCGGCGCTCACCCTGGTCCAGGCGTGGATCGCGGCCGGGCGGCCGGAGGATCCGTCGCCTGCGATGACGATGGGCTCCTACGAGTCCTGGCAGGCCGCGATCGGCGGGATCCTGCGCGTCGCCGGCGTCAAGGGATTCCTGGGGAATCGTGACGAGCTCATCCGGTCGGCCGACCCCGAGGCCGACGAGTGGCGCGCCCTGGTCGAGGCGTGGTGGGAGGAGCACGCCGACGAGCCGGTCGGCGCCAGGGAGGTCGCCAGGATCGCGGCGGAGCGCGGGCTCCTCGGCCGGGTGATCCGCCACGACGACTACGCGAGCCCGGCGGCGGCGTCCAGGATGGGCTACGCGCTGCGCCGCGTCGCCGGGCGCGTGATCGGCGGGAGGATGATCGTCCGGGAGCGCGACGGCCACGCCGGATCGGCCGTCTTCAGGCTCGTGGGGGCCGCGCCCGCGGCAGAGGTCGCCGCCGGGGCTGCCGTCGCGGACGACGTGGATCTCTTCTGAGTCGCGGCCGGGTCGGGATCGGCGCGGGAGGTCCGCGGGAGGTTGCGGGAGGTTGCGGGAGGTCGGGATCTCGACCTCCCGCGGCCCAAACCGGCTTGGGACGCGGGATTGCGGGCACGTGCGGGAGGTTGCGGGAGGTTTTCCTGATCCTTCGCACACACGCGCGCGCCCGCGCGTGTGTATAGGGTCCGAAAAACCTCCCGCAACCTCCCGCAGCGGCCCCGAAAGCCTTGAGCGGCGCGGCTTTCGGCTGCGGGAGGTCTGCCGCGGACCTCCCGCGGACCTCCCGCGGACCTCCCGCAGGTGCCCGATCCCACGCGCCCCTGGTTCGGGTGTGGCGCGGCGCCTAAAACCCTTGCGGATCAATGCTTCCGGCGATCGGTGGGAGGAAAGGGCCGAAAACCGGCCCGATTTGAGGGCGCCGTCCCTACGCCGAAAAGCGCCGTGCGCGCGTGTTTGACCTTCTCTTGCCTTAATTCCCGAAAGCCTTGCGGCTCTAGGCGTCCCGGCTTCGCCGCCTTTGGCGCGACCGGCGGTGCGCTGGTTTTGCCCTTTTCTGACCTTAATTCCCGAAACCCGCTTGGCTCTAGGGGTTCCTGCTTCTGCCGTGATGCGGGCGTTCCGGCGCTGTCGATGGTGGGAGAAGGAGGGCGATCGATGGACGAATTTGGAAATCCACTCGGTTCCGGCGCGGCCCCCGCCGTGTGGGCGGCCGCCGTCCGCTCGAGTCCGCCCCGCGACCTGCGGGTCTTCGCCAGGGCCGCGGGGCGCCCGCCGTGGATGGCGGCGCGGATCTACTACGGCGCCGGGCTGCACCCGATCCCGGTGTGCGCGCCGGACCCGGCCGGTCCGTCGGGCTGCACGGCCGGGTGGCACGACCACCGCGGCGCCAAGGCCCACAGCGTGGGCAAGGCGCCGGTTGTGAGGGCGGGCGGGCTCCTGCGCCAGATGGAGTGGGACGGCGCGCCGGCGTGGACGCTGCGGTGGTCCGCGTGGCGCGAGGCCAACGTGGCGATCGCGCTGAGGCCGAGCGGCCTGGCGGTGGTGGACCTCGACTCGCGGGAGGCGGTGGAGGAGGCGGAGGCGCTGGGGCTGCCGCCCGGCCCCGTCGTGCGGCGCGGCGACCACGTGCACCGCTACTACCTGCTCCCTCCCGGCGCCCCCGCCACCAGGGCGACGCGCCGCGGGCGCACCGCCAAGATCGACATTCTGAGCGCCGGCTACACGGTCGCGCCGCCGAGCGTCCACGCGTCGGGCGAGCGGTACGAGCTCGCGCTGGACGCGCCGCTCTCCCCGCTGCCTGGTTGGGCGGTGGCGTTCCTAGAGGAGCCCGAGGCCAGGAGGGCGATGGGCCCCGCGCCCGGCCTGGGGGCGGCGGCGGCCGAGGGCGCGCCGCGGGGCGAGGGGCTGCTGGAGGAGCTGCGCCGGTACGGCGTGGCGGAGTGGTGCGTCCGGCGGATCGTGGAGGGCGACGCGCGGCCGGATGGCGCGCGGGACAGGTCGGGGACGGACTGGGCGGTGACGCGCCACCTGGTCGAGCGGGGCGTGCCGGAGCGCCTGATCGCCGCCGTATATCTGACGCCCGGCTGGGGGATAGCGGCCAAGTTCCGCGAGCGGCGCGATCCCTGGAAGTACCTGGGCGACATGCTCGCCAAGCACCGGGCCGCCGTCCCGCCATTTCCCGAGCCCGACTGGGCCGCCCTGGCCGAGTTCCTGGACGGGGCCGAGGCGGCGGGCGGGCTGCCGCCCGAGCTCGCGCGCGCGTTCGACCCGGAGACGACCGCCCCGGGCCGCAGGCGGCGGGCGGCGGCTCTGATGCTCCGCGCCGGGGCCCCGCCGGGGCTGGTCATGGCGCTGCTCGGCGCGGCCGCCCTGGGCGACGACGCCGCCATGAAGGCCGATTGGCGGGCGGCCGCGTGGGTGGCCGAGCATTGGGACGAGGGCGGGGAGCGGGCGGGGTGATCCCCGCCCGCCCGTCATGGACGGCGCGGACGCACGACTCAGAGGGGAGGTGGCTCCGATGAAGGGCGCGATGGGGGCGGCCGCGCGCGATCCGGGGGGCGGCGGCGAGCGCTACCTCCGGGTGCGCGATGTGGCGCGGATGCTGGATCTGTCGGAGATGACCGTGTACCGGCTCGTGTGGTCGGGCCGGCTGGCGGCGGTTCGGGTGCCTGGGATGCGGGCCCTGCGCATCCCAGCGAGCGCCGTGTTGGCGATGCTCGATGGCGCCGCCGGCGGGGGCGCGGCTGAATAGGCGACGAGAGATTGATTCGAGGGGGCGGTGTCGATGCTGGTCGCGGCGGACGTGGGTTACGGTTTCACGAAGGCCGCCGCCCAAGACGGGCGGCGGCTCATGTTTCCCTCGGCGGTGGCGGCGGCGGCCGGAAGTGGCGAGCTCGCCGCCGCGCTTGGCGCGCGGCTGTCGGAGCATGTCGTCCAGATCCAAGGGCTGGACGGTGACAGCCGCCGGTATCTGGTTGGCGAGGCAGCCGTCCGGGCAGGCGCGAGCCGGACTTGGAGCGACGCGAGTTCGCGGCGTGACTACGCGGTGCTAGTGCTGACGGCGGCCTACCTGCTTGGGGCGGACGGGCAGGCGGGCCTGATGGTCGGCCTCCCCCTCTCCGCCTACATCCGGCGAGCCGAGCGGAGGGCGCTCCGCGACGCGCTGGCGGGCCACGGTGCCTGGGTCAGTGTGGACGGGCAGGACGCCCGCTACGTCGAGTTCACGGGCGTGACGGTGGCGCCGCAAGCGTTGACGGCCTACCTGACCGCGCTGCGGACCGACCCCGGCCTGGCCGGGGCGGAAGTGGGCGTGATCGACATCGGCTACCGGACGACGGACCTCTCGCTCCTCGTCCCCGGCGCCGACGGGGCCGCCGTACCGGACGAGGGGCGCTCGGGCTCGCTCGACGTGGGCTACCACGCCGTGGTGGACAGCGTGCGCCGAGCGGTGGCCGAGCGGGCCGCCGCCCTGGAGGTCCCGGAGCGCCACGTGGAGCACGGCGCGTAAGCCCGTTCCGGGCCGTAACCCGCGATGGAGGCGAGGCGATTGAACACGCTCCAAGCCGTCCTCCTGGGCCTCCTCCAGGGCGTGACGGAGCTCTTTCCGGTCTCGAGCCTGGGCCACCTGGTCCTCCTCCCCACCCTGGCCGGCTGGCGGATCGACCAGGCGGCCCCAAGTTTCCTGCCCTTCGCGGTGATGCTCCACCTGGGGACGGCCGCGGCGCTCCTCGCCTTCTACTGGCGGACCTGGGTCGAGGTGGTCCGGGGCTTCTTCCGCAGCCTGGGCCGGCGGAGCCTGGGGCGGCCCGAGACCGATCCGGCCGCCCGGCTCGCCTGGCTGGTGGTGGTGGGCGTCGTTCCCACGGGTCTCCTGGGTCTCCTCCTGGAAAAGCCGGTGGCCCGCCTCTTCGCCTCGCCCCGGCTGGCGGCGCTCTTCCTCCTCCTGAACGGCGGCGTGCTGGCGCTGGGCGAGCTGCTCTACGCCCGCCGCCCGGGGCGGGCACGCGGCGCGGACGGTGGCCTCTCGGGCGGCGCGCTCCGGCCGGTCGGCCCCCGGGCGGCGGAGGCGGGCGATCGGCCTGCGCTCTCCCAGGGCGCGGGAGCCCTCAGTACCCGCCTGCCCGACGCCGAGATGGCGATCGACCGGCTCGGCCTGCGCGAGGCGCTCTGGGTGGGCGTGACGCAGGCGCTGGCTCTCCTGCCCGGCTTCTCGCGGGAGGGTGTGACGATGACGGCAGGGTTGGGGGCGGGGCTCTCCAGGCTGACGGCGGCCACCTACTCCTACCTGCTCAGCGCGCCGCTGATCCTGGCGGCCGGGTTGCTGGAGGTCCCCAAGCTCCTGCGCGTACACGGCGCCTTGGGCACGGCCGTGCTGGGGGGCCTCGTGGCCGGCGTCGCCGCCTACGCCAGCGTCCGCTGGCTCTCGCGCTACTTCCGGACGGGCACGCTCTGGCCGTTCGCGGTCTACTCCGCCGCGGCCGGGCTGGTCTCGCTTCTGTTGCTTGTCCTGCGCGGCTGAAGAGCCCGGCGCGTCCTCCGGGCGGGGGGCGGAAACCGCCCGCTCGCCACGCCGGAGCACGGGAGCGTACTTGTTTTCCGGGTTCCGGACGGATCTCCGCGGAGCGCCGGACAGGCGAACGTTCAGCCAGGCGGAGGCAAAGCCGTCCCCTCTCCCGCCGCCGCGCGAAAAGAGCGGGAGCCGGTCCGCACGAGTGCCGCCTCTCCCCGGGGCGCAACCTAGCCCGGGGTGGCGAGAGCGATGGCGGAAGCGGGCGGGTTCAAGAGGCTGCCGGCATGGACGCGACCGGGCCGGGGCGACGTGGACGGCTTCGTCATCGAGCTCGGGTTCAACGTGGCGCAGGCCGCGATCCCCGTCTTCCTTCTGGTGGAGATGGGCTTCCCGCGCTCGCTGGCCGTGGGCCGGATGCTGCCGGGGAGCGCGCTCGGCTTCGCCCTGGGCGCGCTGGCCATGCTGGGCATGGCGCTGAAGCTCGGCGCGCGCGAGAGGCGGAACGACGTGACGGCTCAGGTCTACGGGAGCAACGTGCCGGCCATGATCGCCTACACGCTCTCCATCATGCTGCCGGTCTACCGCACAAGCCACGACCCGCTTCTCGCCTGGGCCATGGGTGCCGCCGCCACCGTCTGGACCGGGCTGCTCAAGCTGGTGGCCGCGCCCTTCGGCCGCCTCCTCCGCCGCGGGATCCCGCGGCCGGCGGTGATGACGGTCTTCGGGGCGGGCATGTACACCTACCTGGGCATGGTCCTGCTGATCCGGCTCTTCGACCAGCCCGTCGTCGGCCTGGTGGCGCTGGCCCTGGTCTTCGTCGGCCTCTACGCCGACCTGCCCTTCACCCGCTGGCGGATCCCGGGCTTCCTGGTGGTCTGGTGGATCCCGCTGGTCCTCGCCGTGGCGGTGGGCTACCACCGGCCGGTCTGGCAGGGCCTCCACCCCACCGCGCCCTGGATCGTCTCCCCCGCTCCCCTGGAGGCGCTCTTCCGCGTCCTCCCGTACTTCTCGGTCATCCTGCCCGTGGCGCTCTACCAGATTGTCCAGGACGTGGCAGCCGTCGAGGCCTCGGACACCACCGGCGACCGCTACGACGTCCGCTGGGCGCTGGCGGCCGACGGGGCGGCCAACGTGGTGGGGGGCCTGGCCGGTTCGCCCGTCACCAACCTGATCTACTCGCTTCAGCCGCCCTTCAAAAAGCTGGGAGCCCGCACCGCCTTCCAGCTCTGGACGCCCGTCGTCTACCTGGCGCTGACCGTGGCCGGTCTCGGCTGGTTCGGCTCCGAACTCTTCCCCTGGCCGATCCTGGCCGCCATCACCGCCTGGGTGGCGGTGGAGGTGGGCAACACCGCCCTCGGCGCCATGGACAGGAAGTACTACCCCGCCCTCCTCTTCGGGCTCCTGGTCCCGGCCGGCTACCTGGTCACCTCGCCGCTCAGCTCGGCGCTGACCGCTCTCCACATCGACCCGGAGGCACCCCACGTCCGCGCGGTCCTGGAGAAGGCGGTCTACTGGCGGGCGGCCGGGGGGCTGGCGGACGGCTTCCTCCTCATCGTGCTGGTGACGGCGGCCGTGATCACCGAGCTGATCGACCGCCGCTTCGACGCCGCCGGCGCCTGGGCGGTGCTGGGCTCGGTCTTCGCCTGGTTCGGCGTGATGCACGCGCCCCGGGTCGGATGGGGAGCGGCGCCTTCCTACGCCTCGGGATGGTTGCTGGCCGCGTTGCTCTTCGCGGGTGCCCACCTGTACACGGGGAGGAAGCCGGGGGGAGCGCCGCGCTCCTCGAGTGGGGCCGCGGCCGCGACCGCCAAGCGGGGGGAGCGCCCCTGAGCCTGGCCGCGCGTCCTGCGGGGCCGGCAGTCCCTGCGCCCGGCCTGCCGGCCCGTGAGACCCCTGCCTGACTTCCCCCCGACGGCCGCCAGGCGGCGGACCCGCCTACTCGAGCCCCTCCGCGCCCTCCAACCGGCGCACCAACCTGTCCAGGAAGGCTGCCGCGGGCGCTCCGTCGACGGCGCGGTGGTCGAAGGTGAGCGACAGGTGAAGGACCGGCCGCGCCTCGATGCGGCCATCGTCGAAGGCCCGCGCCTCGGGCGCGATCCGCCCCGCCCCCAAGGTCGCGATCTGCGGCGCGTTCAGGATGGGCGTGAACCCGTCCACCCGGTACATGCCCAGGTTGGTCAGGGTGA